>CANRGE010000002.1 GCA_947630065.1 uncultured Clostridia bacterium | reverse complement strand
ATGTCCCCTGTTCAATATAGAGAACATTCCATGTTAGTAGCCTAATTTATACTGTCCAACTTTTTGGGTTCAGTACAAAAATCTTGCCTTTTATTTATATAATAGGAAAGTTTTACTTTCCTATTATATAAATAAAAAAATAACATTGCACCAGAAAATGCAGAGTAAATCTCCTAATATTTTAACTTTTTTGAATAAAAATATAAAAATACCAAATAATAGAAATAACAAAAAAGAAAGGAATGATTTAAAATGGCGAATTTAAACCAAGTAGAATTACAAAAATTAAGACATTTAATAGGTGCACATGAAACTTCATATGAAAAATTAAATAATTATGCATCACAAGCAGTTGACCCACAAATAAAACAATTATTTACTAAATCAGCACAAGATGCATTAAACACAAAACAAAAATTAATGAGTTTTTTAAATAACTAATTTTAAGAAAGGAGAAATAAGTATGGATGAAAAAACTATGGTAAATGATATACTAGATGGAGTAAAATCAGAATTAACAGTATATCAAGGAGCAATTGCAGAATGTGAAAATTTACAACTAAGACAAACACTTCAACAAATAAGAAATAATGATGAAAGTTTCCAATACGAATTATTTAAAATTGCACAATCTAAAGGTTATTATAAACCAGCAACTCAAGCAACACAAACAGAAATTCAAACTGTAAAAGATGATGTAACACAAGGATAAAATTACTAATTTCTATAATAGGGATTTTAAATAAAATTTCCTATTATAGAAGTATAAATAACGATAAAACTCCTTAAAAATAGACAAAAAACTAGAAATATTACAAAGATATTACAAAAAAGAGAAGAAGAGAAAATGAAAGAAAACGAGAGAAAAATTTAGATATATTTATAAAATTAATGAATTTAAGATTTAACAGATATTGTACAAAAAAAATACTTAATATAAAATAATAACATCAAAGTAAAAAGGAGCGTATTCGTACGTATGAAAAAATTATTAATACATATAAGAACATCAGTAAAGTTTATTTCCGTAACAATTTTGGCAATAGCAATAATATTAGGAATAATATGCTTTACATATAAACCAACATATGCAGTAACAATAGATGGAGAAGCAGTAGGATACACTAAAGACAAAACAAAATTACAACAAAGGATTACAGATTATATAGAAAATGGAAATGAAGAAAATGTAGCATTTGTAGATGTATCAAGTATGCCTGAATATAAGCTTTGTTTACTAAAAAAAGACATTGAAACAAATGATGATGAAATTTATGCAAAAGTAGAAGAATTAGGAACAACATATTATAAATATTATGCTATTTTAGTAGATGGAGAAGAAAAAGAATATGTAGCTTCATTTGAAGAAGCTGAAAATGCAGTAAAAGGGTTACAAGACAAAAACAGTGCTAATAAAGATAAATTAACTATAGTAGAAAAATATGAAGTAGAACCAAAAGATATAGTAACTCAAGAGGAAGTAATATCAAAATTATATGAAGAAGTAGAAGTTAAACAAACAACAAAAACACAAAATACAACAAAAATAGCATCAGCTACAATGAATAGTTCTAGTAAAAAGGTTGATTTGGGTATAAGCTTAATACGACCAACAACAGGAACAATAACATCAAGATTTGGTACAAGATGGGGAAAACAACATAAAGGATTAGACATAGGAGCTTCTACAGGAACACCTATAAAGGCAGCAGCATCTGGAACAGTAACAAAAGCTGGAAGAACATCAGATTATGGAAATATAGTAGTAATATCACATGGAAATGGTATAGAGACATATTATGCACACTGCAGTAAATTATATGTAACAGTTGGACAAAAAGTAAGTCAAGGAGAGCAAATTGCAGCAGTAGGAAGTACAGGACGTTCAACAGGACCACACTTACATTTAGAAATACGTGTAAACGGTGTAGCACAAAATCCACAAAATTATTTATATTAAAAATAAACTTCACACTAAAAATAATAGTGTGAAGTTTTATCTTTTATATAAGTGACAATTTTAATCGTCTATTTTAATGAACAAAATGCTTAATACATGTTTTTAACGCATTATTTTTCATAATTAATTTTCCATATTCAATAAGTTTACACTCAAATAGACTAGAGTTATTAACAAACTGAGCAAATTCTGTTATTAAAGAACAAAAAGATTTAGTAAATTGTGAATTACTATCTATATTTGTTAAAACTAAATAATAAGCATCATTATACTCATATAATTTAATTGTTTTTGCAATTCCAGATTTATAACCAATATTATTTAAACAAGTACAAAATTCGCAAAAGTTATCAAAATTTTTAAAACAATATATAGTTTTATTCTTATTTATATTTGGACTTTTTCTTTTTATATTTACTTTTTTTCTTTTATATGTAGAAGTTTTTTCTTTTTCTGGAGGGGTAAGTCTTGTAACTGTTAATATAAAATTGCCGTCAGACATTGCAAGGGCTTCAATCATAACCCTGTAATCATCAGTAACAAATCCTACTTTTTCTTCAGCTTCATTTAACATATCTAAAAATATTTCTTGAGATTCAATTGAATTAGACATAAAAGTATGAAAATCAATGTCTTTTTCTTTTAAATCATCTAAGTTTAAAGTTATTCTTATTTTATCTTCATTAAGTTTTTCAATTTTCATATATAGAATACCTCCTAGTCTTACCTATATATAATTATACTACAATAATATATAAATTTAAATGAACAATTTTTGGTAATACAATTATAGTATATTAAATTAATTTCAAAAGTGTACTAATAATATAGCATAAACAAAATAAAAAGAAAAGAAAAAAACTAAAAAATACTAATAAATTTACTTGAAAAAAACGATATATGAATATATAATACTATTATTATAGAAATATAGGAAGCTAAAAAATAATTAGTAATTATATCTAATTATTTGTACATAGGAAGGAATGATATAAAAGATGGCTACAAGAGATAAAAATATATGGATATTTATAATATTTTTACTAGCAGGGTTAGTAATAGGTGGGTTATTAGGAGAATTGGCATCAAAAGTAGATTTCTTATGGTGGCTATCATATGGACAAGACTTTGGATTATCTCAACCTTTAGCATTAGATTTAAACATAGTTAAAGTTACATTTGGCTTACAACTAAAAATTAATATAGCTAGTATAATAGGAATGGCAATAGCCATATTCATTTACAGAAAAGTATAAGGATGATAAAAATGGGGGAGAAAGGAAATTAATATGCCGTTAAAAATGAAAGAACTCCCAGAATCAGAAAGACCATACGAAAAATTAGAAATGTATGGAGCTTCCAAATTATCCAATTCAGAATTATTAGCAATTATAATAAAAACAGGAACAAAAGAAGAAAGTGCTTTTTGTATTGCACAAAAAGTATTATCATTAAATGATATTGAAGGCAACAATGAATTAATGTTTCTACAAAATTTATCAATTGAAGAATTAATAAAAATAAAAGGAATTGGAAAAATAAAAGCTATACAAATATTAGCTACTTGTGAACTTGCAAGAAGAATGTCTAAACCAATTAATTCTTTAAAAATTAAAATTAAAAATTCAAAAGATGTATCTGATTTATTAATGGATGAACTAAGATTTGAAAAAAGAGAATTAGTAAAACTGTTAATATTAAATTCAAAAAATGTATTATTAAAAATAGTAGATATTGCACTAGGCGGAGGAAACTTTGCATCATTGGAGCCTAAAAATGTTCTTTATGAACCAATTAAAATGCAAGCACAAAAGATAATATTAGTACATAATCATCCTAGTGGAGATCCAACTCCAAGCAAAAGTGATGAACAAATAACAGATAGAATATATGAATGTGCTGATATAATGGGAATAATGTTATTAGACCATGTGGTAATTGGCAATAACAAATTTTGTAGTGTTTTTCAAAATAAATAAGAAAAGAGGATTGTAAAATGAAATTATTTGGAATTGGTGGAAAAGATATTGGAATAGATTTAGGAACAGCCAATATGTTAGTTACATTAAAAGGAAAGGGAATAGTATTAAAAGAACCTTCAGTAGTAGCAATAGATAGAAAAACAGGAAATATTGTTGCAACAGGTGTAGAGGCAAAAGAAATGTTAGGAAGAACACCGGATAGAATAAAAGCAGTTAGACCATTAAAAGATGGTGTTATAGCAGATTTCACAGCTACTCAATTAATGCTAAAAAATATAATAGGAAAAGTTTCAAAAAGATATAGTATTGGAAGACCAAGGGTTGTAGTAGGAGTTCCATCTGGAATAACAGAAGTAGAGGAAAGAGCAGTACAAGAATCTGTAATACAAGCAGGGGCAAGAGAAGTATATTTAATTGAAGAACCAATGGCAGCTGCAATTGGAGCAAATTTAGAAGTTTCTGAACCAAGTGGAAGCATAATAGTAGATATAGGTGGAGGAACAACAGAAGTCGCAGTAGTATCATTAGGTGGAATAGTAGTTAGTCATTCTCTTAGAGTAGCAGGAGATGAATTAGATGAAGACATAGTTAACTATATTAAAAAAGAAATGAATTTAGCAATTGGTGAAACTACAGCAGAAGAAATAAAAATGGAAATAGGTTGTGCAATGCCATTAATGACAGAGGTTACAAAAGAAATAAGAGGAAGAGATTTAAAAGATGGATTACCTCGTAATATAATAGTAAGCTCTAATCAAATACAATCTGCAATGGCAGAATCTATAAATGAAATTGTAGAAGTAGTAAAAGCAACACTAGAAAAAACACCACCAGAACTAGCTTCAGATATAATGGAAAAAGGAATTGTTTTAGCAGGTGGAGGAGCATTAATTAAAAATTTAGATAAATTATTAAGTGAAAAAACAGGAATGCCAGTATATGTAGCAGAAAGCCCATTAGATTGTGTTGTAAAAGGAACAGGAAAGACATTAGATGATTTAGATAAATTAAAAACAGTTTTAATTAATGCTAGAAAAAGAAAATAATACTTTAATTTTTAGAAAGGAAGATAATTAATATGTATAACAAAAAGACAGGCATTGTAGGAATTATAATAACAATAATTATATTAATTTTATTAGTTTTTTTATCTAATATAAGTATAGAAAAACTTTCAGCTGTAGAAAATATTTTTTCATCAATAATTATGCCTGTTCAAAATGGATTAACATATTTAAAAAATAAAATATCAGGAAATGATGAGTTCTTTTCTAATATATCTACATTAAAACAAGAAAATGAACAACTAAAAAATCAAAATGCACAATTAGAACAATCATTAAGAGAATTTGAAATTATTAAATCAGAAAATGATACATTAAAAGAATATTTAAATTTAACAGAAAAATATTCAAATTATACAACAAAAGCAGCATATATAATAAATAAAGATTTAGGTAATTATAGCAATATATTTGTAATAAATATAGGAAAAGATGATGGAATAGATGTAAACATGACTGTAATATCAGAAAAAGGATTAGTTGGACATGTTATATCTGTAACAAATAGCACAGCAAAAGTTCAAACAATAATAGATACTTCAAGTTCGTTAAGTGCTACTATGAGTACATCAAGAGATAGCCTTATTTGTAAAGGAACGTTAGAAGATAAATATTGTTTAAGAGCAACATATATTCCAACAAGTGCAAATATTATACAAGGAGATAAAATAGAAACTTCTGGAATGGGAGGAATTTATCCAAAAGGAATATTAGTTGGAACAATAAAAAGTGTAATTAATACTAAAAATATAACAGATAGATATGCAATAATAGAACCAGCAGTTGATTTTGAAAAAATTGAGACAGTGCTTGTAATTACAAAATAGTAAAATGTAAGGAGGGAAAAGCTTGAAAAGAGTATTAATAGTAATATCAATGATTATATTGTTTTTTATAATATATTTTCTTCAAGCTAACTTTTTTACATGGTTTACAATAGCAGGAGTATATCCAAACTTGTTTGTAATTATGGCATTGTTTGTAGGTTTATTTATGTCAAAAAGTACGGGAATACCACTTATGTTGTTTTTAGGTATATGTTTAGACTTTTTTATAGGGAAAAAAGTTGGGCTTTCAGCAATTATGTTATCTGCTATAGTAATAATAGGTGGATTATTAGCAAAGAATTTTTCTAAAGATAGTAGAATTACAATAATATTAATGACAATAGCAGCAACAGTTATATATGAAATTGGATTTTATATATTAAATATAATGCTTTTAGGAACAGCTATAGAAATAGTACCATTTGCAAAAATATTATTGGTAGAAATTTTGTATAATGTTATTTTAACAATAATATTCTATCCATTAATACAAAAAGTAGGATATTATATAGAGGAAGCTTTTAAAGGAACAAAAATATTAACAAGATATTTTTAGAACTATTATAAAAAGAAAGGAGAGATTAAAATAGGTAAGCAAGCAAATGTAAGATTAAGATATAATATAATAACAATTCTTATATATGTTATAGGCATAATTCTATTAGTTCAACTTTTTAATCTCCAAATAGTTCATGGTGAAGAATATAGAGAAACATCTAATACAAGATTAACAAGACAAAGTGTTTTAGAAGCTGCAAGAGGAAATATTAAAGATAGTAATGGAATTATGTTAGCAGGAATAGACTCTGGTCTTGCATTAGAAATGTATAAAAGTAAAATTGATAATGAGACTTTAAATAATACTATATTAAAAATAATACAAGTATTAGAAGCAAATGGAGATACATATGTAGATCAATTTCCAATAGCAATAGATCCATTTCGCTTTACATATGATGATGTAGAAAAACAAATAAAGTGGAAGAAAAATAATAAAATAGACGAAAATGCGACACCAGAAGAAATATTTTATACATTTAAAGACAAATATGAAATATCAAATAATGATATAACTGAAATAAGAAAAATTATAGCAATTAGATACCAGATAACACAAGATGGGTATAGTTCAACAAAATCTATAAGAATAAGTGACCAAATAAGTATTACAAGCAGAGATATTTTTAATGAAAAAGGTGATGAATTTCCAGGAGTAAGTATAGTAGTACAACCAATTAGAACTTATCCAAAAGGAAGATTAGCATCACATATATTAGGATATACATCTAAGATTGGTCCAGATGAATTAAAAGAAGAGATAAAAAAAGGTAATGATTATAATCAAAATGATTATTATGGAAAATCAGGAATAGAAAAAGTAGCAGAGAAGTATTTAAAAGGGCAAGACGGAATAAAACAAATAGATATGGCAGTAGATGGAACAATAACAGATGAATATATAGAAGAAGAAGCAATACAAGGTTCAGATATAATACTAACAATAGACTCTAACTTACAAGCAGTAACAGAAGAAGCTTTAAAAAATAATATAGAGCAAATAAAAAATGGAGATTTTGGAAAAAACAATCAATCAAATGCAACAGGTGGAGCAATGGTTGTAATGAATGTAAATACAGGAGAAATTCTTGCTATGGCAAGTTATCCGGATTATGAACCATCTAAATTTATATTTGGTATAGATTCTAACACATGGAAGGAATATTTAGCAGGAGAAACTGGATCTATAAAAAATAAAGCTGTTAGTGAAAATTATTCTCCAGGTTCTATATTCAAAATGGTTACAGCAATAGCAGGATTAGAAACAGGTACAATTACAACAACAAGCAAAATAAATGATACAGGTGTGTATCCACATTGGCATAATCCAGTATGTTGGTTATGGACAAGTAGTCATAGAGGACATGGATATTTGAATGTATCTGGAGCAATTCAACATTCTTGTAATTTTTTCTTTTATGATGTAGGATATAGAATGGGAATAGATAATCTAGTAAAATATACAAAATATTTTGGACTAGGAACAAAAACAGGAGTAGAGCTCCCAACTGAAGCAACTGGACAAATATCAGGTCCAGAAACTAGCAAAAAGTTAAATAAAACATGGTATGCAGGAGATACATTATCAGCTGTTATAGGACAAGGTGATAATAGTTTTACACCAATACAAATGACCAAATATGCAAGTATGTTAGCCAATGGAGGAAAGAACATAGATGTAACAATTATAAAATCTATTGAAAAAGCCGATGGGACACAAGTACCAAAACAAGAATACGAACAATACTTCAATGAATACTTAGGTATTTCAAATGAACAAGAAGATTTGCAAATAAATCCAGAAAATTTAGAAGCGGTAAGAGAAGGTATGAAATCTGTTACAAGTGAAAGTGGAGGAACAGCATATTCAATATTTAGGAATTTCAATATAGAAGTTGGAGGAAAAACAGGTTCAGCACAAGCAGGAACAGATGCTAATGGAAATAAAATTACACATGCATGGTTTTTGGGATTTGCACCATTTGACTCACCAGAAATAGCAGTAGTAGTATTTGTAGAAAACGGAGGACATGGAAGTTTAACTGCATATGCTGCAAGAGATGTAATGCAACAATATTTTGGAATGAATCATGAAGGAATAAATGAAGATATAGAAGCTACTTCATATGTTGAAGAACAAAATTAAAACTTGGTAAAAGAAAGGATGTTAAATATGATAAATAATTCAGCTACAATTAATTTACAAAAAAATCTAATAACTATAAAAATAAACGAAAGAGCAAATCAAAAAGATATAATAGACTGTTTAGAAGAAAAATTACCAGATTTAAAAAGATTATATAAAGAAGAAAGAATACCAATATTTGTAACAGGAAAAGTATTAACAAACAAAGAGATAGACGAAATTAGACAAATAATATCAAGTCAAATAAATGTAAAAATAGACTTTGATAGCCCAAAAGTATTAGGTTTGCATAGTATAAAAAAAGCATTTGCAAGAGAAATAGAATCATCAGAAACCAAGTTTCATAAAGGTTCATTAAGAAGTGGACAAAAAATAGAATTTGAAGGAAGTTTAGTTATTTTAGGAGATGTAAATGCAGGTTCAGAAGTTATTGCAAGTGATAATGTAGTTATATTAGGAACTTTAAGAGGAATGGCACATGCTGGTGCAAAAGGAAATAGAAAGGCAATAATAGCTGCTAATAGTATAGAGGCACCACAGCTTAGAATAGCAAATATAGTAAAAGAAATAGAAAAAGGTGAAGAAGAACCTCAAGTAAAGAAAACATATGCATATGTTCAAAGAGAAGAAATTGTTATAGAATAAAATATTAATTTAACAATAATAAGATTAAAGCTACAAATAAACTCTCATCTTTGACTTCTTCTTTGTATAAGAAAAAAATTATACAAATTAATAAAATATCATCATAATATAAAGCTTTTCCAAAGATATTAAGTATTGGAGAAGATAAATTAGAAGGTGTTTCAGAAGTATTTATATTTTCTGTAACATCTTCTTTTTGTTTTGCCTTTGACGAAGTAAAGTTATATTCATTTGTATAATTGGTATTTTTGTATTGAGGACGAGGGTTAAAATAAGGGAAACCAAAGAAAGGAGGTCTAATCATTGCTTTGTTTTTTCACCACCATTCGAATTAAGTAAATTTATTACATTTGCCATATTAAAAAATTGTATGTATTGTTCTACTTTATTTTGTCTACTTTCTTTTAAATATGGTTTTAGAGAAAGTAAAAGATTACTTCTAGGGTCATTCTTATTGGAATTTATTTTATCCATAATACTTTTTAATTTTAAAATCATATCCATATCAATATTTGGAGTAGAATTAGCAGAAGTATTATTTGCATTTGAATCTGAGTTTTGATTATTAAACATTTTTAACATGTTAGAAATAGCATTAGGATCTATAGTAGAAGAATTATCTGTATTTGAATTGGAAGTGTTAGAAGAATTATTTTTTATATTATTTATTAAATTCTTAACATTATCAGGCATAGAGCCATTTTCCAACATACTATTCAAATTATTAATTAAATTAGACATGTCGTTAGAATTGTTTTCCAAATAAAAAATCCCCTTTCAAAAAGTTATTATTAATATATGCAAACATAATAATATTGTGACAAATATTATAAAAGAATAACAAATCTCGCTTTGCGAGATCCTTTCTCTACATCTTAAAGTTTGCTATCTAAATTCAAGGACTCAAAGAAACGTAAAGATTTGTTGACGCGAAAATTTACAAAGTAAATTTTCTGTGCAATGTTATTTTTTTATAATTTGCAAATACCTATGTGCCTAAGCAATACGAGTATAATTATAGAAAAATGTAATAATAATTTAACTCAAAAATAATACAATATAAAAATGAGAATCAAATCCGTATTTCCGTAATATAAATTTATTTTAAACTATGTAAAATATGCATATACATACTTTTATTAATAATAAGAAAATAGTAAAATTATAATATATATTATATAAATATATCTAAAAATAGCTAAAAATACACAAAAAATGTAAAAAAATAGCAATAAGACATTGAAAAATAGCTAAAAATGAGGTATAATTAAAGATAGGATTAAAAAAATAATAGGAGGAATTACTATGAATCAAAGAAATTTAAATAAGATATTAGCGACTATGTTAATAATAACTTTAACATTTGCAAATATTTTATTACTAGGAGATTATGCATCAGACACATATGCATCATCAGAAAATCTAGAAAAACAAGATATGCAAACAAACAACAGCAATGTTGAATTTGATGTATATTATTTAAACTCTGATGGAACAAAAACACATGAAATAAAACAAGATATAAGCAGTACAAGTATAACAATGTATGCATATGTTAAAGTTCAAAAGGGTTATTTGAAAGATGCAAAAATAAAAATATATGGAGAAAATGAATCACAAAAAGCAAATATAGAAATATTAAATAGTGATGAACCTCTTGAATTAATTGAAAATATAGATAAAGAAAATAGTTTAGTTGAATTAAAGCAAGTAGATAAAAATACAGAAATAGTATTACAAATACCAGTAAAAGCAAATCAAGATAATTTATATGATTTGCAAAATATAAGTAAATTAAATACTGCTAAACTTATGGCAACATATGTAAATGATGACGGTAAAGAAAAGAAAATACAAAGTGAAATTAAACAAAGAGTTGAGTGGGAAGGAACAGTTAATGTAAACGTAAGCCAGGAAGTTACTAAATATATTCCATACAACGTAGAAGGAAAAACTGGAATAATTATAGAAACTTTAATAAAAACAGGTTTAGAAAATAATGCATTACCTGTTCAAGAAACAAATATAGAAGTTAAAGTTCCAACATTTGCTAACTTAAAACCAAAAAAAGTAATAGTAACAGCAAAATCAACTAGAGCAACAAATGGAAAAGATGGTATTTATTTTGGAGAAAATAATTGGAGCTATAATGAAGAAACATCAAAAATTAACATAAATGTAAAAAATGAACCAAATAACAATATAGTATCATGGGAAAAGAACTGTGAAGACGAATATTTAGTAATATATATCTATGATGAAGAAGCATATAACTTAGCAAATGAAGAACAAATTATAAATATGCAAACAAGTGCAAAAATAAAAGCATATAATAATACAATAGTAGAAGCTTCAAAAGAAATTGCAAATGCAGTAAACTTACAAGAGGCAAAAGGTGAGGTAGTATCACAAGACTTATTAATATCAACAAACCAAATGAGCAAAGGAAGTTTATATACAAAAACAAATAACAATGCACAATATAAAGTAACATCAGTATCAACAATATCAAACATAGATTTAGTAGACTCAATTGTTCAAATGAATTATGCAGATAGTTTTATAGGGGCTGACACAAGCAAATATAATGCAATATCAAATTATAATTCAACAAGTATATCAAAAGAAAACTTTATGAAAATTTTAGGACAAGATGGAGAAATAAGAATATTAGATGCAAACAATAACGAATTAGTAAAAATTAATAAAGATTATACAGAAGATGAAAATGGAAATTATACATATAAATATGAAGGAATTGAAACAAATTATATTTCAATAGTAACAACAAAGCCAATACAAGAAGGTAGATTAGTATTAGAACATATAAAAACTTTACAAGGAGATACACAATATAACAAAAACGAAATAGCAGACTTTGAAAAATTACAAATAAATGTAGAACAAGCTGTAGTATTAGCTGAAGGTGTTTTATCAAGACAAGCAAAAACACAAGAAATAACTTTAGTAGAGCCATCAACAAAAGTAGAATTACAATCTAATTATGAAGAATTATCTACAATAGTAGAAAATGAAAATGTAGAAATAAGAGCTATATTAAAAACAGATGCTATAGATTGCGATTTATATAAAAATCCAACAGTAAAAATAATACTTCCAAACTATATAAGCAAAATGCAAATAAATTCTATAAATTTAGCATTTGATAATGAATTAAAAATTGCTAATTATAGTGCACAAAGAAATTCAAATGGAGAAGTTGAAATTTTAGTTCAACTAGAAGGAGAAGATACTATATACAATACAGATACAGTATCTAAAGGTGCAAATATAATTATAAATGCAAATATTACATTAAAAGATTTAACACCAACAACCGAAGCAAAAGCAAAAGTATTTGTAAATAACGAAAATGTAACAAGATATGAAAATGAAGTATCAAATTCTGCATATGCAGAAACTACATTAAATGCAGTAGCACCAGTTGGACTTGTAACAACAAATGCAATAACAGATTATAACCAAGCTAATGAAACAGTATTATCTGTTAGTGGACAAGAAAAAGTAGGAAAATTAGATTATAAATCAGAAGCACAAAGAGCAATAGCTAAAATGAACATTATAAATAACTATGAAAATAATTTAAAGGATATTTCAATATTAGGAAGAGTTCCATTTGTTGGAAATAAATCTGTAGAAACAAACCAAGATTTAGGAACTACTTTAGAAGCAAAGATATCAGAACTAATATCTATGAAAGGTTTGTCACAAGAAAATGTAACTGTATATTATAGTAATAACGAAAATGCAACAAAAGATTTAAATGCTCCAGAAAATAATTGGCAAACTAATATGAATATAGAAGATGTAAAATCTTATTTAATAGTATTAAATAATTATGAAATGGAAACTGGAGAAATAATAGAATTTGATTATGCCATAGATATACCAGGAAATTTAAATTATAATCAAACAATAGCATCAAATTATGCAGTTTATTATACACAAAATATAGGAAATGCACGCACAACTAACGAAACGGCAATTGCACCAATAACAACTGTAACAACAGGTGAAGGCTTAGAATTAGAAGCACAACTTTCATCAAACTTAGGAGACGCGACTGAAGTAGAAGAAGGAGAAGTTATAACTTTTGAAGTAACAGTTAAAAACAATGGAAAACAAACTGCAGAAAATATAACAGTAAAATCTCAAATACCAGGAAATACAGTATATACAGAATATATTACAGATGATGAATATTCAGAAGATGGATATGTAGACAATTATGACTTAAAAGAGTTTGTAAAAACTATAGAAAAAATAGAACCAAATGAAACAGCAACAGTAAAATATTCTGTAAGAGTATTATCAATAGATAAAGATGCAGATATAACTATAGAAAATAATGCTACAATTCAAGCAGAAAAATTACAACAAAATATGGAAACAAATATATTAAAATATAAAATTATAACAGGAACTTTAAATGTCCATATGACAACATATCCAGATATGGAAAATGGATTAATAAGAGAGGGACAAAATATAACATATACAGCACAAATTAAAAATCCAAGTACATTTAGTAAAACAAATATACAAGCAAGTATAAAAATTCCAGATGGAACAACATATGTTGAAAGCTATATACTAACTAATGAAAAATCAACAGAAGGAGTATCTTATAATGAATCAACAAGAACAGCTACTTATAATATAGGAGAATTAGAAGGACAAAAAAATATAAGAGTAGTAGTTGTAGTAACAGCCAATGAAATAACAGATGGTTCATTAGAAAGAGAATTTAAAGCTTCAACTCAAGTAAAATGTGCTGAATCATCAAAAACAATAACATCAAACGAAGTATATAATAGAATAGCTTTAGCTAGCCTACAAACATCATTTAGTAATAGTATAGGAACAGTAACAATGACAGATGAAGATTCTATAGAATATTACATTACAATTAAAAATAATGGAAAAGTACTAGCAAAAAATGTTGAAATTGTAGATTATTTACCAAAAGAATTAAATTATGAATATACAAGATATACATTAGATGGAAAAGAAATAGAAAATAAAAATGGTAGTGATACTATAAGATTAACAATAGATATACCTGAAGGAGAAACATTAAGAATAACAATAAGAGCTAAAGCTAACAGATTAACAGATGCAGAAACTAAGGAAATTGAAAATAAAATTAATGTTTCTTGCAAAAATATAGGATATGAGATTACAGAAACAATAAAGAATACAATAAAAGCATCTAATCCAGAAACTGTAGAACCAAATGGAACAACACAAGAAAGATATTACAATATTTCGGGTACAGCATGGTTTGATAGAAACAAAAATGGAATAAAAGAATCTACAGAATCAGTAATGACAGGAATAGAAGTAATGTTAATGAATGCAGACAATGGAGCAACTATAAAAGATGCTAATGGACAAAACCTAAGAATAAAAACTGATGAAAAAGGTTCATATGTATTTGAAAATATGAAGAGAGGTAATTATATAGTAGTATTCTTATATGATTCTAATATGTATGATGTTACAACATATAGAGCAACAAATGTGCCAGAAGAACAAAACTCAGATGCTATTACAATGAATATAAAAGTAGATGACAATATAGTAAAAGGTGCAATATCAGATAAATTACAAATAAGTAATGCAAATATATATAATATAGACATAGGTTTATTTGAAAACTTAAAATTTGACTTAAAATTAGATAAAGCAATAACAAAAATAACAATAAGTAATTCAAAAGAAACAAAAACATATAATTATAATTATTCTAAAGTTGCAAAACTTGATTTAAAAGCAAAAGAAGCAAAAGGAACTAATGTTATAATAGAATATAAAATAACAGTAACAAATGAGGGAGCTTTACCAGGATATGCAAAAAGAATAGTAGACTATATACCTAGTGATATGAAGTTTTCATCAGAATTGAATCAAAACTGGTATGTTGGAGAAGATGGAAACTTATATAATTCAGAACTTGCAAATACTTTATTACAACCAGGAGAATCAAAAGAATTAACATTAATATTAACTAAAGTTATGACAGATGATAATTTAGGAATTATAAATAATAATGCAGAGATTTTTGAAAGCTATAATGATCAAGGAAAAGAAGATACAGATTCAATTGTAGCAAATAGAATAAAAGATGAAGACGATTTGAGTTATGCAGATGCAGTAATAGAAACAAAAACAGGCGAAGTATATATTTACTCATTTATAACACTAATATCTATTATAATATTCGGACTAGGAATATATTATATAAATAAAAAAGTATTAAGAAGGATAATGTAAGAAAGGAGGGAAAGATAGAACATGAAGAATAAAATAATTGTAAGTTTTATATTAATAATAGCAATTACATTTTTAAGTACATATGTACATGCAGTTCCAGAAGAATTTGACTGGATAGGAGATGCACAAGGAGAAACAGCAACAACAACACTTGTAGATGGCACATGGATTTTATGTATTGAAAAAGGTGGGCATTTAAAAGCAACTACATGTACTGGTCCAGACGAAAATGAAAGTGAAGAAAGTAAAAAAAAGAGACAGAACTTGTGTCCAGGTACTACACCTCCAGATTATTTTAGCGGAACGAAATACCAATCTCATTTTGAACTTTCAGAAACATTAGACAATAGCCTATATCAAGATGCATTATATGCATTAATAAATGCAGAAGGCATAGATCCAGCCCAAAGGGTGCTATGGGCATTAGATATTAACCAAGGAACTCATGTTGATTCGTCTGAAGAGTTAGAAGAAGAGGCAAAAACATATGGAGCTTTTTATGACGCAATGCAAGCAGAAGGAGGATTTATTCCAAAAGATACAACAAATTACAACAATGTAAAAGTAAAGGTAAATCAAACAGATGATACATATACAGTTGGACCTTATACAGTAGATTATTTAGATTACTATTATAAAAGAAGTGATGGAACAAGAAAAAATTTTGGAGAGATAATAGATTTAAAGGTACTTAATGAACTTGACGAAGAATTACAATTAGTAGATATATTAGATACAAACGGAACATCTATATATAAAGACCCAGAATATCAATATCCACAAAGTGATGAAGAATTTTTTATACAATTTAAATCTACTAAACCTAATGGATATGATGCAGGACAATATATAAGATTTAAATTAAAATTTAATTATTTAGAAAAATGTGAAGGAACATTGTATAAATATGAAGGAAAAATATATGACTGGGAATGGGTTTCGAGTGATGGAGATGATCATACAGATGATTGTGATGGTGGTGATTGTGGTAAAAGCGATTGCCCAGTGAAAAATACTGGAGGTACGCATACCTATACAAAACACACAGATAAAAATTGGAGTTTATCATCTACTGAAGAAGGAGATGCACAAATATTATTAGGATATGCTCAAGATGGTAAAGAAATATGGAAACAAACAGAACTTGAGATGGGAATACCAATAGATTCAACAATAACAGAACCACCAACAGAACCACCAACAGAACCACCAACAACACCACCAACAACACCACCAACAACACCACCAGGTAAAAAAATAGCAATGAAAATAAGTGGATATGTATTTTTAGACCAAGATACAGGAAAAGTAAATGCTGGAAATAATGTATTAGATGGCGGAGAAGGATTAAGTGGTGTAGAGGTAAAATTATATGACTCTACAGGACAGGTAGTAACAAACAAATATATTTTACATACACATTCAGGAAATGCTATAACTGGTGGAGGATGTTATGGGGTTCCAGTTTACCATACACATATAGGAAGCCCAACAGCATATGGTTCATGTTATTCAAAAGTAAGTCATACACATATAGGAAGTTCAGCAATAGAAGGAAGTAATAAAGGAGGAGAAGGAACTTGTTACGAAACACCAGTATATCACCTTCATGATGCCGATTGTTATGGACCAGATGGAGGGTTAATATGTGGAAAACAAGGTTATCACAAACATGTTAATGAATGTTATGAGTACGATGACAAGGGTAATAGAAAACAAGAAAATGGTAAAGATAAACTAATCTGTGGACTGCCAGAACAACAAGGTGATTTAGAATATTATAAGTTAAGTTGTAAAGAAAAAGTTGAATATCAATTAACATGTAATAAAACAAGTAGTACAATAGACTATTATACAACTAATTGCGGAACAGTAAATAACATAGAAAGAATAGAAAAACTTGCAAATCCAGTACTAACAGATGATACAGGATATTACGAATTTGATGGATTAGATTCTCAAAAGAAATATTATGTAGAATTCGTTTATAATGGACAGTTATACACAAATGTAGCATATGATGGAACTAATTCAGATACAGGTTCTAAAGCAACTGAAACAGGACAAGGAAGAGATACTAGAAGTCCATTAAATAATAGATTTGCCGAAATAGGTTCATATCCAACCAACTATAGTTCTGGCGGACAGGTAATGTCAGGATATAACAGAGTATATTATCAAGAAGATATATCTGCACTTTTCCAAGCAATAGCTAGTCAAGTTGTAGCGAGTGGAGGAAATGAACAATCAGCATTTAATACAATAGCTAGTTCAAACGATACAAGTAAAACTCAATTTGCAATAGATTGTAGAATAAAAGGATATACAGTAAATCAATATCCATTATTAGATGAATTCGTACTTGACACTGTTGAGAGAACAATAGCAGGAAAAAAATATTTGCCAATTTATAGTGGAACATACAATCAACTTCGTGTAAATCAAGGTATAAAAGCAAGACCAACCTTTGACTTAGCATTATATAAGGATGTATTCAAAACACAAGTACAAATAAATGAAAAAGAAGAAACTTACATATATGACGATAGAAAGGGCTCATCTGGCGGAGGATTTTCAATTGGTGTAAACGAATCAGACTATCTAAATGGAATTAGAGGATCGTATATGGATAAAAAATCGTATACACAAACACCATCTACTCTAAGAGATATGCCAACAGATTCATATGATATACTTATAAGAAGTGAAGAAGCTGCAAATGGAAACCCACAAGAATACGAATATGAGGATAGAGAAAGAAATGTACCAGATGGATATGAATTAAATCGAGATTATAATTTGTCAGAACAAGATAAATTAAAAATATTTGTAACATATAAAATAAAACTAAGAAATCAATCAGCAATAACAGGAAGAGTTACAGAAATAGTAGATTACTTTGATAATAATTATAATTTTGTAGAAGCATATTTAGGAGATGAAAACGGAAACAAACAACAAAATATATCAGCTTCAAGTTCATCAATGTACGGTTCAAGAGGAAATAATAGTTATACATCTAATAAATATAAAACAGTATACTTAACATCAGATTCTATGGGATTATCTGGAAGCGAAGAAAAATATGTATATGTAAAATTACAACTTGTCGGAGAAAACGGAAACGGTGCAGGTCCATTATTACAAGATAAGCTAATAGATGAAAATTCAATATTAGAAACAATAAATCTTGCAGAAATAAATGGATACACAACAGATATGAATGGAGCAGATAGTAAAGGTCTAATAGATAAAGATTCAAATCCAGGAGACTTGAATTTACAAGCTGTAAGCGCATTTAATGAGGCAGGAGTAAAAGCATTTAAAATAGAAGATGATACAGATAGAGCACCAGTATATTATTATAAATTAATGGATTCAAAAACATTAGAAGGAATGGTATTCGAAGACTCTACAGGAAAAGATGAGTTAGTATATGCAAACCAAATAAGAGAAGGAGACGGACTAAAAGACGGAGAAAAGGGTATAGAAGGTGTAACTGTACAATTAATAGAAATTAAAAAAGGAGAATTGCAAGTACGTTCTGAAACTCTTACAAATGCTGATGGTTGGTATGGATTTACAGGCTTTATACCAGGAGATTATACAGTAAGATACATATATGGACATAATGTAGCAACAGCAATGAAAGCAGATACATATTTTACAGATTCAAATATGAAGAATGAATTTACAGGAGCAAATGAAAAATCATATAATGGTCAAGATTTCCAATCAACACTTTACACTTTCCCAATATCAGAGGAAATAGCATATAGTGGAATAAAAATACCTCAATTTGAAGATAACAATTTAACTGGGGAATTTGATGAAAGATTGTATTGGTATGCTAGTGCATTTAGAGAAGATTTAACTAAATCAGATGCATATGATAATAAAGCAAGAATGCAAGAAGTAATTAATTACTCTAGACAAGAAGATAATGCAAGCATAGTAAATCATAAAGCAGAAGTATTTAATTCATATGAAGATGAAGGATATTATGGAGCAAATTATCAAAATTATAGACCATCTTTAAATGATAATGAACATGCTAGTCTTGCAGGCGAATTAATGCAAAAAACATATAGAGATGCATATACTCCTCAAATGAGTATAGAAGTTGAAATTGCAACAACTACAAAAGACAGTTATTATGATAATGGTATATATCCACATCCTATTGTAGGAGTAGACTTTGGAATTGTTGAAAGACCAAAATCTGAAATAACAATAGACCAAGATATAGAAGGAGTAAAAATTATACTTGCAAATGGAACAACTCTAATAGATACTGCAAAAGGTGTATCAAGTAATGTTCAAATGCCAAAAAACGGAAAAATAAATGTATATGATAAAGGAGAAACTTATAATGTTCAATTAGACAATGAGTTAATAAGTGGTGCAACACTTGCAATAACATACAATATTACTCTAACAAACAATAGTGAGATAAATTCTCCTGATAGAGCAACAAATGAACAAACACAATATACAGATGGAAAAGCATTAGTTAAAAATATTGTAAACTATGTACCAAATAATCTAACTTTTGAAGCAAATGATAATAATGGAAGATGGAAAGTTGTATCATTACAAGAGATACAAAATGAAAACAGGAATTCATTTGTAAATAATAGACAAATTAAAAATGGACAATTAAAAGATATAGATTTGAGTACACAAGCTACAGTATTAATGGCAACAGAAAGCAATGAATTAATACACAAAGAATTATCGCCAGCAATATATGATACTCCAGCATCAGGAAATGCTCATCTAGATGATGAATCAATTAAAAATTCAGATGTATCTCAAGTAACAACTCAATTAACACTAAGAAAAATAATAGCAACTGAAAGTTCATCAGAAGATTTAACATTTAAGAATTTAACAGAAATTGTTGAATTAGATAATGCAGTTGGTAGATATGACCATGGTGCAATACCTGGTAACCAAAGCGTATATGAAGATCCAGCTGAGCATGATACATCAGGAGGAAGAGACGGAACAGTTATAATTGGACGACCAACAGGTTCTGAACAAGTATATTATGTAATCATAGCAATATCTGCAATAATGTTACTTGGCGGAGTATACTTAATAAAGAAAAAAGTATTAACTGCATAAAAACATAAAGATTTAAAAAATAAACAAGATAGAAAATGACTTTTCTATCTTGTTTATTTTTGTATGTATGATATAATGTAGATATTAAAGTAAGAATAATGTATACAATTAGAAATATAAGAAGAAAAAAGTATAATTGTATAAAAATATATCACATAGAGTAGAAAACTTTTTTAAATGCAATACTAAATGTGACAAATAATTCAAAAGATTAAGATTAGAATAGAGCATATTTAAAAAAGTAAGAGGTGGTAAAAGGATGTTTCAAAATATACAAAATCAACAAGAGATTGAACAAGAAGAAAAAGAATATATAAACAAAAGTACAATGAAAACACTTTTACAAAATGTGTTTTCAAAACAAAAAATATTAGTATATATTATAAGCTTTATGCTTTCTACAATAGAATGTACAAATGGAATAGCACCATTTGCGATAGCAATATTTGCAGCATGTTATAGTAACAAAATACCAACAATTATAGTATACATACTAACTATAATTGGAACATTTATTGGCTTAGGTTCAAACCAAGCATTAATATATATATTAACTTCAGTCATATTTATAGCTATGACAATTGTTATAAGACCAAAATTCCAAGATGATTATAATAACGAAAAAATAAAACTAGGCAAATATGTTTTTTTATCAGTATTTTTAGTACAAGCATCTCAAATGTTATTTGGTAGTTTTATGGTATATGATTTATTACAAAGTATTTTGATGGCTATAGCTTCATATATTTTTTATAAAATATTTGCAAATTCATTAATAGTAATAAACGAATTTGGAATAAAAAAAGCGTTTGCAATAGAAGAAGTTATAGGAGCAAGCATAATGCTTACAGTATGGGCATCAGCATTTAGAGATTTTTCAATATTTGGATTTGAAATAAAAAACATATTAACAATATTAATTGTTTTAGTGTTGGGATGGAAAAATGGAATATTAGTTGGAGCAACAACTGGTATTACAATAGGAACAATAGTAGGTATAATTAATGGAACAGGAAATTTGGTAATAGGCACATATGCATTATCTGGATTAATTGCAGGAGTTTTTTCTAAATTTGGAAGAATAGGTGTAATTGTAGGATTTATATTAGGAAATGCATTACTACAATATTTATCAAGTGGAATAACAACTACTATAATTTATTTTAGAGAAATATTAATAGCATCTTTAGCATTACTTGCTATTCCAAAAAATATAGAAATAAATATAGAAGACTTATTTGGAAAAACAAAACTACTTTCAGAAGGAACAGCAGGTAATATAGAGTCAGCGAAACAGACAATATATAAATTAAATAATGTATCAGAAACAATACAAGAATTGTCAAATACATATAAAGAAGTGGCAGCAACAACAGTTTCAGAAGAAGAAACTGTTAGAGAGCAAAATAAAAAATTATTCTTAGAGCAATTAGAAAATTCATTAGAAGAAATACAAGAGAATATAATATATGATGATTTATCAGAAAATCAAAATATTTTAAATGATATATTTGATGAGCTAACACAAGAGCAAAAACTAACAAGACAATCACTTTTAAAAATATTTGCAGATAATAATAATTTTATAGTTGGTTTTGACGGAGTAGAAACAAGTATAAAATTAGAAGAAGACTTAAATAAAGCTATACAAGTAGTAAATGAAGCTTACAGAATAAGTAAAATGAATTTTATTTGTAAGCAAAAAATAGAAGAAAATAAGAAAAATTTAAGTGAGCAATTAGATGGAGTATCAAAAGTTATTGCAAATCTTGCACAAGATTTAGAACAGACTGAAAACGAAAGTAAGAAATTTTTAAATGAAAAAGAAGAAATATTTGAGTTATGTATGCAAAAGAATATACCATTAAAAGACATAAAAATAAAAAAAGAAAAAACTGGTAGATACATAATTACAACATATATAGAAAAGAAAGAAAAATTAGAATCAGAGACAATAACACAATTAGAAAAAATATTTTCAAAAATATTTGATGATGATATAGTTATTCAAAATTCAAAAAATAATAATGGAATAGAACTAAATTATTTAGTAAATACATTTTTATCTAAAGATAGATATTTAATGCAAATAGGAATTGCAAAAGCTAAAAAAGAAGGTTCATTAGTATCTGGGGATTCAATGCTAACAACAAGATTAAATGATGGAAAATACTTATTAGCAATAAGTGATGGAATGGGCTCAGGAGCTAAAGCAAGGCAAGAAAGTCAAATTGCAATAAAAATGTTAGAAAGACTATTAACAAACGGATTTGCACAAGATACTTCAATAGAATTAATAAATACTACTTTATCTTCAAATTCAGAAGAATCATTTGCAACTTTAGATATTGCAATAGCAGATTTATATGCAGGAAATATAGAATTTATAAAAAACGCAGCATGTCCAACATATGTAAAACACAATAAAAATGTGCAAGTAATAAAATCAATTGCACTACCAGCAGGAATATTAAATAATATAAATTTAGTTGTATATGACAAAGATATAGAAGCAAATGATATAATGTTTATGTGTTCAGATGGAATATTAGAATCAAACACAGAATATAAAAATAAAGAATTATGGATAAAAAATATATTAGAAGAATTAATAACAGACAATGTACAAAAAATAGCAGATATAGTCTTAAGAGAATCAATAGATAACGGCTTTGGACAAGCAAAAGATGACATGACAATAATTTGTACAAAATTTATAAAAATATAATATGGTTAGTTAAAGGATAGAAAGAAAAATTTTTACTTTCTATCCTTTAAAATAATTGACAAAACAACAATTAAACTATATAATTCTAATATAAAAAAGATTCTAAAATGAGCAACAAAATGTCTACAAAGACATACCCGATAAATGTAGGGGAGATTTTAATCGCCCACTCTTCAAAGGACAGCTAGTATAAAAGAATAAATTAAAAAGAATGAGAGGTAAACAAATGAAAAATAGTAAAAATGTTGATTTAGTAACACACACACACACACACACACACACACACACACGAATAGGAATGTAAGAGGAATAACTCTAATAGCATTAATAATAACAGTAATCTTGCTATTAATTTTAGCAGGTGTGGCAATAAATTTTGCATTGCGGAGAAAATGGAATATTAAAAGGAACAGAAACTGCAGTAGATAAATACAAAAACAAAGCAGGGAAAGAACAAAAAGAATTAAATTCAATAGATGCAGAAATTGCAAAATATGTAAGTGGGAATAGAAATGATAATGCAACATTAGGTTACAGCGAAGATACAGGATTTCATTATCAAATATTCTCTAATAAATTTTGCATATTATACCAAAATTATACAGCTTCTGATACAAAATCAGTTGTATTTATAGATTTTCCTTATGAATTTGTAGACACACCAGTTTGTCAAGTAACTAAAACTTCTGCAACATCCTCATACAATAATATAGTTGTAGAACCAACTAAAAGTCAAGTAAGAATAGATACAAACTATGGTTATAATAATAAATGTAGTTTTGCTATAACTATATTTGGAATACTTAAATAAAATACAAAGGAGAAAATTTAATGAGTGATAATAATGAATTAAAAAAGAATAAAAAAATTGGAAAGATTATATTAATAATTGCTTTTATATTAATATTTTTACTAATAGGATTTTTCTATGGAAGAATTTTATTTATACCAAAAAATAACAATACTTCAAATGAACCACAAGCATTAGCGGATTTTAATAATTCAAAAGAAAATAATAATGATAATACAAACAATACTGCTTCAATGGTATCTAATTACATAAATACTTTTAATGGAAAAAAGATATTTTTTTATGTACAAGATACTTTAAAAGAAGATGTAGACTATAGTGATGAAACAAGAAAATGCATTAAAAGAGCAGAAAATGATAATAGCGAATTATCCATATGGATTGAAGCTCAATATGGTACAATAGATGAATATATGACTGACTTAAAAAATGATGCTAATAGAAAAAAAGATAATACTGACTACAGTAATATAGAATTATCTAATACTAAAGAATTAACAAAAGATGAAAGAAAATTTTCATATAGAACATATAATTATAATATAGGAAATATAGAACTTAATAATTTATATATAGTTAGCCAATTAGAAGATAATTTAATGTATGTAATAGAAATTGAAGAATATGAATCATTAACAAGTGATGAATTAGATGGACTATTAACTATTAATATAGAAAAATAAACGATACAATTATTTGTATCGTTTATTTTTAATATAATAGGAAAGTTCTACTTTCCTATTATATTAAAAAATAACATTGCACAGAAAATTTACTTTGTAAATTTTCGCGTCAACAAATCTTTACGCTTCTTTGAGACCTTGAATTTAGAGAGCAAACTTTAAGATGTAGAGAAAAGGTCTCGCGAAGCGAGATTTGTTCTATAAATGCTTTTTGAGTAATATTGATTTTCTATACTGTAAATATCTAAAAATATTGTTTTTTAGCAAAAAATGTGATATATTAACAAAAAATATATATTGGAGGGAAATAATAATATGAGTAGAGGAAGAAGATATGATACAGAACCAAAATTAAACATAAAAAAAGTAATAGCGGTAGCAGTAGCATTTGTTGTAATTATTATGTTTATAGTTGTATTAAATAAACTATTAAAGCAAACAAATGAAGATGGAAAAGTAACAGTTATGAGCTATTATCCAGTATATACAAATGAAAAATGGGGGGTAATTAATTCTAAAGGAGAGACAATAATAGAACCAACTATGGATGAAATGATTACAGTACCTTTTACTAAAACAGATATATTTATTTGCACATATGATGTAGATTATGAAAATAAAACATATAAAACAAAAGTATTAAATTCAAAAAATCAAGAAATTTTTACAGAATTTGATTTAGTAGAACCAATAGAAAATATAGATCAAAACAATAACAGTTGGTATGAAGAAGATGTATTAAAAGTATGTAAAAATGGAAAATATGGATTAATAGACAAAAAAGGAAATACTATATTACAACCAAATTATGAAAAAATATATGCACTAAAAGGTGTAAAAAACACATTAATATTAGAGAATAACGGAAAATTAGGATTGTGTAGTAATAAAGGAAAAGTCATAGTAGAAGAAAAATATGCATCTATATTACCAATAGGAGAAGATTCAAAAAATGGTTATATAGTGGTAAATGAAGAAGGAAAATATGGAGTAATAGATACAAGTGGAAATAATATTATAGAAGAAAAATATCAAGAAATAAGCTCTATAGCTGCAAATGGCATTTATGTTGTAAAAGAAGATGGAAAAAATAAAGTAATAAATAAAGAACAAAGTATATTAGTTGAAGATAAATTTGATGAAATTGCAGAAATTAATGGAGAAAATATAGTATTTATTAAAAATAAAAAATACGGAATTATAAGTACTAAATCAGAACAAATAGTAGCTCCTGAGTATACATATTTAACATATGCTTTTTCAGATTATTATATAGCAAAAAAAGATAGTACATGTGGAATAATAAACTTAAAAGGAGAAGAACAAATTCCTTTTGAATACAGCTCAATCACATATAGAAAAGATGGAGATATTATATTACTAGATAAAAATGATTCAATTTATTCTGAAATACTAAATACAAAATTTGAAAAAAAACTAACAGGAATAATATCAGAGTTAAATGAAGAAAAAGGATATATGAGAGTTAGACTAGATACAGATGAGTATAAGTATTATAATTTTAAATTTGAAGAATTAGATGAAAAATCTATATTAACTTCAAATACCATATTTTTAAGCAAAAAAGATAATAAGTATGGATATGTAAATCAAAAAGGAGATGTAGTAGTAGACTATATATATGATGACGCACAAGAACAAAATTCATATGGATATTCTGCAGTTAAAAAAGATGGAAAATGGGGAGCAATAGACAAAAATGGAAAACAAGTATCAGAATGTTTATACGAATTAAAAGATAATGCATTAATAGATTTTATAGGAAAATGGCATATAGGAAAATCTATAAATACAATTTATTATACAGATGTAGTAGAGTAAAATAAGATATAAATACATTTTGTATAATAGAAAGGAAAATAAAAATGGAACTAAAGACAAAATATCAATATACTTATTTTATATATCCTTATGAAATAAAACAAACTAAATATAACGAATATATTAAGCAAATATTAAAAAATAAGAAGTTCAAAGTAATATTTTGGAATCAACAAAAAAATATAGAGTTATATACTCATTTTTTACCAACAATAAAAAAATGCTTATTCCAAAATTTTGAATTTAATCAAGAAAAAATAAAAAATTTTGAACATTTTAATATATACATGCAAAGTACAGCACTATCAAAAGAATATTGTACAATGTTTGAATATAATATAGAAGAACAAATACAAGGAAAAAATGGCGAAAGTAATGGTATATTCTTTAAAATTCAAAGAATAAAACTAATATGTTTTAATACAGGAATATGCTTTTTGCTAATAAAAACTAATATAGAAGATTCAACAAAATTTTCAGATGTAATAGATTTTAACTATAAATTTAGAGATATAAATTCAAATCTTAAAAATTTAAAACAATTTGAAAATATAAAATTACAATCTAATACATTTAGTGATGTAAAAAACTTAAATGAATTTATAGAAGAAATAATAGGAAAGAAAGTAGTTACTAAAGATTTAGATATAGATTTAAATAGATTTTTAACATTTTCTTATGTATGTATAGAAGAAGATAATTGGAACTCTGAAAAAAAATTTAGTAATATAGAATCTGAATATTTAAAATATGCAAATATTTTACCATCTAGTTATAAATCTAATTTTTCAAAAGATAGTTTGGAAATTGTATCAAAATGGGACTATATAAAAATAGGCATTATAAAGTCTGGAGTGATGTTAATTTGCTCTGGAATAGATACATATAATTATACAAAATTACCTGTAACATTTGAAAATGAATATTTATATACATACATATTAACATTGTATGAAAAAATATATTTAAAGAGATTAGAAAAAGAATTAAAACAAAAAGGACAAGAAAAAAGGCTAAGAAAAGAATTTATTGATTTTACAAAAGATATATGGATACAAGAAATAACAAATGATGACATAGGAAGTATATTATATGAAAAATTAAAAAAAGTTTGTGAATTAAACAAAATTTACGAATATATCAAAGATAAATATGATTTAGTATATAAAGAATTGAATATAGATAAACAAATAAAAATAAATAAATTTATATCAATAGCTTTAATAATATCATTAGTTATTAATATAATAAATTTTATTATATTAATGAGATTAAAATAATTTAAATTTAAACTGTGACTAAATAAGGAGAAAAAGAATGCAAATAAATTGTGGAACAGATATTATAGAAATAGAAAGAATAAAGGAAGCAATAGAAGATTTGGGAGAGAATTTTATAAACAGAGTATTTACAGACAATGAAATAAAATATTGTGAAAGTAAAAAAAATGGAAAATATGAACACTATGCAGGAAGATTTGCAGCAAAAGAAGCGGCATTTAAGGCAATTTCAAAATTATTAGATGACAAATATAGTATTAATTGGAAGAATATAGAGATTATAAATGATGACACCGGGAGACCTAAAGTTAATTTTATAGATATAGGCACAATAAAATTTGAAGAAATAGATGTGAGCATATCACATTGCAGAGAATATGCAACCGCAAATGTAATTGTGTCATATAATTAAACTAAAATTATTTTTAATTTTAGAAAGGAATGAAAAATTTATGGAATTATTTGACTCTCACTGTCACTTAAATGATGATAAATTTGAACAAGATAGAGAACAAATAATAAAATCTATTTATGATGAAGGCATAACAAAATTAATAAATGCAGGATATGATATAAAATCATCAAAAGAAGCAATAGAACTTGCTAAAAAATATGATTTTATTTTTGCAACATGTGGAATTTCACCAAATGATGTACCAACTAGTTTAGAAAAAGTAGAAGATGAATTAAAAGAACTAGAAAAACTTTTACAAAATAAAAAAATTGTAGCAATAGGAGAAATAGGTTTAGACTACTACTGGAATAAAGATAATAAACAAATTCAAGAAGAAATGTTTATAAAGCAAATAGATATAGCCAATAAGTATAATTTGCCAATAGTAATTCATACAAGAGAAGCGGTAGATGACACTTTAAAAATTTTAAGACAACATCAAGTAATAAAAAAAGGTGTATTTCATTGTTGCCCATTAAATAAAGAACTTGTAAAACAAGCATTATCATTAGGCTTTTATATATCTTTTTCAGGTCCTATAACATTTAAAAATTCCAAAAATGCAGATGAAATTATAAATATGGTACCATTAGAGAAAATGCTAATTGAAACAGACAGTCCATATTTATCACCGGAACCAAATAGAGGAAAAAGAAATGATTCGAGAAATGTAAAATATAATGCAATAAAAATTGCACAAGTAAGAAATATTAATATAGAAGAGATTGCAAAAATAACATATAAAAATGCAGAAACAATATTTGAAATATAGATATAATGGGAAAAATATGCTATAATTAAATTATAAAAATTATATAGGAGGAAAAGGATATGACAAGCATTATATGGTGTACACCTTTAGGTAGAGAAATTCTCGAGACAGCACCTTCCAAAGAGGATGAGAATGAAAAGTCCTCACAAAAAGAAGAATAAATTATTCTTCAGCAAAATCCCCTCTAGTTTATTAGAGGGGATTTTTAATATAATAGGAAAGTAGAACTTTCCTATTATATTAAAAAATAACATTGCACAGAAAATTTACAAAGTAAATTTTCGCGTCAACAAATCTTTACGCTTCTTTGAGACCTTGAATTTAGATAGCAAACTTTAAGATGTAGAGGAAAGGCCTCAAAGAAGCGAGATTTGTTCTATAATAGGAAAGTTCTACTTTGCTAGAAGCGAGATTTGTTCATCTAATTGATCTTAATGCTTCAATTCTGGCTTCTATAGAAGGGTGAGTAGACCACAAGCTAGAAGATTTTTTCTTTCCATTAGCATTCTTTTTAAAAGGATTAACTATATACATATGAGCAGTGGCAGTAGATGCAGTTTTTAATTGATTAGAATCTTCATCTAATTTTTGTAAAGCAGATATTAAACCTTGTGGATTTCTAGTAAGTTCTGCTGCTGTGGCATCTGCTAAAAATTCTCTACGTCTAGAAATGGCAAGTTGTGTAAGTTGTGCAAAAATAGGAGATAAAATAATTAATACTAATCCAAAAACAGCTATTAGCGAACCTGTTTTATTATTGTCATCATCATCCATTTTTCTCCAAAATAAAGAACGAGAAAACCAGTCAGATAGCATAACAATAAAACCAACCATTACACTAACAACACATGAAAGACGAATATCATAATTTTTTATATGACCTAATTCATGTGCAACTACTCCTTCTAATTCATAATAGTCTAATTTTTCTAATAGACCAGTGGTTACACATATTACAGAATTTTCTGGATTTCTTCCTGTAGCAAATGCATTAGGTTGTGAATCTTCTACAACATATAATCTTGGTTTTGTATTTAAACCTGCACTAATCACTAAGGCATCTAAAATATTAACTAATTGTAAATTTTCTTCTTTAGTTGCTGGTCTTGCTTTACAAGATGCTAAAACAACTTTATCACAATTATAATATGAAATTACTGTAGTTATAATAGAAAATGTAAGAGCAATTACAATAGCAAATGCACCTAAATCAAAAGCTATACATATATAGTAAACTATTAGAGTTATAACTAATGTAAAAAGGAATACTATTATACCAGTTTTTATTTTATTTTTTCGTATATCTTCAAACATAAAATTCCCTCCTAAAAAAGTACGACTTTTTAATATAATAGGAAAGTTCTACTTTCCTATTATATTAAAAAATAACATTGCACAGAAAATTTACTTTGTAAATTTTCGCGTCAACAAATCTTTACGCTTCTTTGAAACCTTGAATTTAGATAGCAAACTTTATGATGTAAAGAAAAGGTCTCTCGCGAAGCAAGATTTGTTCTTATTCAATATATAAATAGAGGTTAAACAGCAATATTTACTGAATAACCTGAAAAATCAAATAATTATTTGTTAAAATCTACTTTAACATTTTTTCTAGCTTCTTCACTTTCAGCTTGGAATAAATCTTGAGGTTTAAAACCAAATATAGAAGCTATTATATTAGAAGGTACTACTTCTAATTTTGTGTTGTACATTGCAGCTGAATCATTGTAAAATTGTCTAGAAAAAGATATTTTGTTTTCTGTATTACGTAATTCTTCTTGTAATTGTAAAAAATTTGTATTAGCTTTTAAATCTGGGTAATTTTCAGAAACAGCCATAATTGTTTTTAAGCTACTTGATAATTGATTGTCTAATTCCGCTTTTTCAGATATTGTTGTAGATTTAGCCCAAGCAGTTCTTAAATCAGTAATTTTTGTAAAAGTTTCTTCTTCATGAGCCATATAACCTTTAACAGTATCAACTAAATTTGGAATTAAATCAAATCTTCTTTGTAATTGAACATCAATTTGACTCCATGCATTTTTAGCTTTCATTCTTGATCTAACTAATCCATTATATACAGCGATAATCCACAAAAGTAAAATAACGACAACAATTAATACAATCCAACCTATATTCATAATGAATATCATTCCTTTCATATTTAATATTACTATATTATAATAACATATACAGGAATAATATGTAAATAAAAAATGTAATTTTTTTGTCATATTTTTTGTACAAGCTGCATAAAATATTAATATATAGCACTTTTTACCAATGTTGCAAAAATTTGACAGAAAAAAAATCTTAGGTTATAATACAGATATCACTTGTAGGAGGGATAAATATTCATATGATAAAAAATGAGAAAGCATCATTATCCGTAAGGAAAATAGGCGTTATAACAATACTACTTATGTTCTTTCTAGGCGTTGGTGTAATGGCAACTAATATAAAAATAAATGACGTAAAAATAATACTTTCTAATAATTATGAAATGAATGTTTTAACAACAAAAAATATAGTTTCAGATATATTAGAAGAAAATCATATAGTTATACTTCCAGATGAAAATGTTGTACCAGATGAAAATGCTGAGATAACAGAAACGAATACAATAACGATAACCAAAATTTCTGAAAATAATTCAGATATAATAAAATTAGCAGAAGAAAATAGTGAAGTACCTATAGAACAACTTCTAGGTAATTATACTCCAGTAATAGAAAAAGTAATTACAGAACAAGTTGCAATTCCATATGAAACAATAACAAAAGATGTTACAGATGGGTTAGAAGATACAACTACAAAAGTATTAAAACAAGGAGTAGACGGATTAAAAGAAATAACATATAGAGCTAAATTTAGAAACGACATAGAAATTGAAAGAGTAATACTTTCAGAAACTGTTATAACTGAGCCAATAGATAAAATAGTTCAAGTAAATAAAAGAACAACTTCAAGAGCAAATAACACAGAAAGAAAAGCAGTTGCAAATCCAGCAGTAAATGCATCTAATGTATTAGCAAAAAGAGTAGAAGGAATTACACCAACTGTAAAAACATTTAATACATCAGCATATGATGCTTGTATAAAATGTTGTGGAAAAACAAATGGAATAACATCATCTGGTGCAAAAGCTACAGCATGGTATACAGTAGCAGCAGGAAGTGCATATCCAGTAGGAACTATAATATATATACCAGCACTAAAATCTCAACCAAATGGTGGATGGTTTATAGTACAAGATAGAGGTGGAGCAATATCTAATAATAAATTAGATATATACATGAATACACATACACAAGCATTACAATTTGGAAGAAAAACTCTAGAAGCATATGTGTATTTACCACAATAAATATAATAATTAAGTAGGAAATTTTTATGTTTCCTACTTTTTGTTTAAAAGGCTTTGAAAAATAAATAAAACATGATATAATTGAAAAATAGCATGTAAGGAGGAAAAAGTGAAGTTAATATCTTGGAATGTAAATGGATTAAGAGCAGTATTAAATAAGGGCTTTATGGATTTTTTTAAACAAATCGATGCGGATATATTTTGCGTGCAGGAAACCAAAATGCAAGAAGGGCAAGTAGAACTTATTTTAGAAGGGTATTACCAATACTGGAATAGTGCTATTAAAAAAGGGTATTCTGGAACTGCAATATTTACTAAAATAAAGCCTATAAAAGTAACTTATGGCATAGGAATAGAAGAACATGATCAAGAAGGCAGAGTAATTACTTTAGAGTTTGAAAAATTTTTTTTAGTTAATGTATATACACCAAATTCAAAAAGAGAATTAGAAAGACTAGATTATAGAATGATTTGGGAAGATGAAATGAGAAATTATTTATTAAAATTAGATAAAATAAAGCCAGTAATTATGTGTGGAGATTTAAATGTAGCACATGAAGAAATAGACTTAAAAAATCCTAAAACAAATAGGCATAATGCAGGTTTTACTGATGAAGAAAGAAACAAAATGACACAACTTTTGAATACAAATTTTATAGACTCATTTAGGTATATGTATCCAGAGAAAATTCAGTATTCTTGGTGGTCGTATATGGGACATGCAAGAGAAAAAAATATTGGTTGGAGAATAGATTATTTTATTACATCAAATACATTAAAAAATAAAATTAAAGACTCTGTTATTTATGATTCTATTATGGGGAGTGACCATTGCCCAGTAGGAATTGAAATTGAAATTTAAAATAAGAAAGGAAAAGCTAAAATGGAAAAAAATAAAAAAGCTTTAGCACAATGGTTATATTGGTTTTTGTTTGCTGTTTCAGTAATAGCTGTATACAAGGTATTAGATAATTTTTCAGATATTACAAACTGGATTAAAAATTTAATAGATGTACTTATGCCATTTATTGTAGGAATACTTATAGCATATTTATTATATTTACCAGCTAAGTCAATAGAAAAATTTTATCTAAAAAGAAAATTTAAATTTATAAAAAATAAAGCACGTGTTTTAAGTGTATTTACAGTATATATTATAGCATTATTAATAATAATTTTAGCAATGAATTTTATAATACCAACTATAATTCAAAGTGTTACAGATTTATTTAATAATATAGGACAATATTATGAAACAGGAATAAAGATGTTGGAAGACTTAGAAAATGAAAATTTAGCACAGACAATAGACTTACAAAAAATAATTGATAATTTAAAAAATATAAATATTGAACAATACTTTAATTTAGAAGCCATAACACAATATGCTAAAAGTGCAATAGGAATTGTAAATAGTGTATTTGATGTATTTGTTTCTATTATAGTATCAATTTATATACTAATAGAACGTAGGGCTATATTAGAATTCTTTAAAAAATTATCAAAAGCAATGTTTAATAAAAAAACATATAACACACTTGCACAGTATTTTAATAGCTCTAATATAATATTTTTTAGATTCATATCAAGTCAAGTGTTAGATGCAGTAATTGTAGGAATTTTAACATCTATAGCTATGTCATTGTTAGGTGTAAAATATGCTGTGTTGTTAGGTGTAATTATAGGTATATCTAATTTAATTCCATACTTTGGAGCAATTGTTGGTGTAATAATAGCTATAATAATAACAATGGTAACAGGTGGAATAACACAAAGCATTTGGCTAGCAATAATAGTAATAATATTACAACAAATAGATGCAAATATAATAAATCCCAAAATAGTAGGAAATTCCTTAAAAATAAGTCCATTATTAGTAATATTTTCAGTAACAGTTGGGGGAGCATATTTTGGAATTTGGGGAATGTTTTTAAGTGTACCAGTCTTTGCAATAATAAAATTATATATTGAAGATTACATAGATTATAAAAATGAAGCATAAATTAAATCTTATGCTTCATTTTTTTGATTATTTTTATTTCATTATTTAATTCATCTATATGCTTTTTTCTAATATCTAAAGCAACTTTATATTCAGATAATACATTAGAATAATTTTCAAGAGTTTCACCTTTTTTTAAATTTTCATCTATACCATTTTTATAAAATTGCACTTTTTTTTCACTTTTTGCATTTTTCATTTCTATGTAAAATTTATCTATTAACTCAAGTCTTGCAATTTCTTGTTCTAAATATTCTGTATATTCAGAAACACAATAAATTTCATATTCAACATCATCAATAACAACTTTAAATAGGCATTTTAATATTTTAGGGTTAACTTTTCCATATTTATTTGGCTTTATAGGTTTTGATTCGTCTAATAATATTTGTAAAGTGTCAGAAATGTTTACATGGGATTTATATTGACGTTTACTAACTATAGCATCATATTCATCTGCTACTTTTATAATTTGTGCTTCTATTGGAATATCTTTTTTTGTAAGACCATTTGGATAGCCAGAGCCATCTAAACATTCATGATGGTATAGAGCACCTTTAGCATAAGGGCGAAGTTTTAAATCTTTCATGCACATGTTATATCCAATAGTAGTATGAGTTTTCATTATTTCATATTCTTCAGGAGTAAGGCGATCACTTTTTTGTAATATATTGGAAGGAATAAATAATTTTCCTAAATCATGTAAATATGCACAGATTGTACAATAAACAATAAATTTATTTGAGCAATTTAAATATTTGCAAATTCTACAAGTTAAATTTGCAACATTTTCACAATGTTTCCTTGTAAAAACATCAAGACTATCAAGCATATTTAATTGATATCTCATAGATTCATCTAAATTATATGATTTTAAACTGGTTTTATCATAAAAGTCAAATTCTTCTTTTTTTGCCATAATACCCTCCTTAAGAAGTTATATCTTTTACTATAGAACAAATCTCGCTTCGCGAGACCTTTTCTCTACATCTTAAAGTTTGCTATCTAAATTCAAGGTCTCAAAGAAGCGTAAAGATTTGTTGACGCGAAAATTTACCAAGTAAATTTTCTGTGCAACGTTATTATTTTATATAATAGGAAAGTAGAACTTTTCTATTATATAAAATAATAACATTAAACAAAGCTAAATTCAACAAAATATCTTAAAAAATATTGCTCTTTTCTTAAGTTTAATATATTATATATAGGTAGAAATGTACTAAAAAAAGGTGGTAAAAAATGTACTTAAAAAGATTAGAATTACAAGGATTTAAATCCTTTGCAGATAAAACAGTTTTAGAATTTATGCCAGGAATAACAACAGTTATAGGTCCTAATGGTTCAGGAAAAAGTAATATATCAGATGCTATAAGATGGGTTCTAGGAGAACAAAGTATGAAATCATTAAGAGGTTCAAAATCTGAAGATATTATATTTGCTGGAACACAAAATAGGAAATCATTAGGTTTTGCAGAAGCATCTATCGTATTTGATAATACAGATGGAAGACTACCAATTGAATATGGAGAAGTAACTGTTACAAGGAAGATATATAGAACAGGTGAGTCTGGATATTTTATAAATAAAACACCTTGCAGATTAAAAGATGTTCAAGAATTATTTATGGATACAGGTATAGGAAAAGATGGTTATAGTATAATAGGACAAGGAAAAATAGACGAAATATTAAGTAACAAATCTGAAGACAGAAGAAACATTTTTGAAGAAGCAGCAGGTATTGTGAAATATAGAGTAAGAAAAGTAGAATCTGAAAAAAAGTTAGAACATACCAAATTAAACTTATTAAGAATAAATGATATATTATCTGAAATAGAAGGCAATTTAGAACCTTTAAAAGTTCAATCAGAAAAGGCAAAAAAATTCTTAGAATTAAGAGAAGAATTAAAAAATATAGAAATAGGTCTATTTATATATAATATAAATACATACAAAGAAAAACTTGAACAAATAAAAGTTGATGAAGAAATTTTAGTAGAACATAACAAAGAAGCAGAACAAAAAATGGCACAAATAAACGAGCTAAAAGAAAAATTAAAAGAAGAAATAAACAATATTACAACAGAAATAGAAAATATGCAAAATATAGGGTTTGAAAGTGAAAAGAAAATTGAAATTTTAAATTCTGAAATAAATGTATCAAACGAAAGAATAGCTAACAATAAAGATAATTTATCTAGATATGAAAAAGATATTGAAGATAACAAAAAAAGAATAGAAGAATTAGAAGAAGAAAAAAGAACAAAAGTAGAAAAGCAAGATAATTTAAATATAAATAGAGAAAAATTCCAAAAGGAATTAGATGAAAAAGAAAAAGAATTAGAAAACTTAACAAAAAAATTATCCACAAAAGCACTAGAAATAGAAGGTAAAAAACAACAAATAGAAAAAAATGTGGATAATAAATATGAAACACAAGGGGAAATTGCAACATTAGATGCAAATTATGGTGCAATTGAAAAACAAGAACAAAATACTAAAAATGAGATAGAAGTTACAATAAGTGAATTAGATGCAACAAGATTAACAAAAGGAGATATAGCAAAAACATTTAATGAAATAGAAGCAAATAGAAATAAAATTGTAACATCACTAGAAGAAATTAATAAAAATAAGGAAGAAGTTAATAAAAAAATAAAAGAATATGAAACTAAAATTAATACATATTCACAAGAAGAAAGAATAAAAACAGCAAGACTAAAATTTTTACAAGAAACAGAAAGAGAAAAAGAGGGCTATGCAAGAAGTGTAAAATCATTATTATTAGATTGCGAAAAAAATGTAGAACTTGCAAAAGGAATGAAAGGTGTATTATCTAATTTAATTTCAGTAGATAAACAATATCAAACAGCAATGGAAATGGCATTAGGTTCTGCATTACAAAATATTGTTACTAAAAATGAAAATGATGCAAAAAAATTAGTTGAACACTTAAGAGCAAATAATTTAGGAAGAGCAACATTTTTACCAATAACATCTGTTAAAGGAAAAAAATTAGAAAAAATTAATACAAAAGGAATAGATGGAATAATTGGAATTGCATCAGATTTAATAAAAACAAGTAAAGAATATGAAGATATAATTTTAAATTTATTAGGAAGAACAGTAATTGTAGATGATATGGCTAATGCTATAAAACTTGCAAAACAAAATAATTATACATTTAAAATTGTAACTATAAAAGGAGATATAATTAATCCATCAGGAGGAATTACAGGTGGTTCAGTTTCTGGTAAAACTTTAAATATATTAGGAAGAACAAAACAAATTGAAGAACTTGAAAAAGAAGTAAAAGAAATAAATAAAAAAATTGATAAAATAACTAAAGAAAAAGAGGAATATGAGGACAAAATTTCAAATGTATTAGAAGAAGCTATGTCTTTGGAAAGACAATTACAAGATATAGATATAGTATATGCAACATCAAAAGAAAAGCTTGTTGCAGTAGAAGAAAATATTGCAAAGTTAGAAGCTCGTTTAGTTAAATTACGTACTAATATAGAGGAATTTAAAAAACAAAAAGAAGAAATTGAAAATACAAAAAAAGAAAAAGAAAAATATATAGAAGAATTAACACAACAAATAAATACATTAAATGAAGAAGTAGAAAGATTTGCAGAATCAAATAAAGATGAACAAAAATATATAGATAACTTAAATTTAGATATAACAAACTTGAAAATATCTGTATCTTCATTTAATGAAAGTAAAGCTTCAATAGACGAAATGTTAGAAAGAATTGCTCAAGATGTAGAAAATTATAATAAAGCAATAGAAAACAAAAAAATACAAATAGAAAATATTAATAATGATAATGTAATTTTAGCAGAATCAATACAAAAATTAACAGAGCAAATAGAACAAATAAAACAACAAGTATCTAATAGTGGCTCAGAAGTAGAAGAATTAAAAAATAAAAGAATAAAACAAAATGAAAAATTAACAAAAACAGAAGAAGATGTAAAATCACAATTTGAAGTTATAGAAGATTTAAAAGCTCAAATAGTTAAGGTAGATGTTAAGAAAACAAAAGTAGAACAAGATTTAGAACAAGTTGTTAATAAAATGTGGGAAGAATATGAGCTTACTCCAAATAATGTAGAAAACTACGAAAAACCAGAAAATATTCAAAGCACAACAAAAAGAGTAAATTCATTAAGAGAGCAAATAAGAAATTTAGGAAGTATAAATGTAGATTCTATAGAAGAATACAAAAAATTAAAACAGAGATATGACTTCACTTGTGAACAAAGATTAGATTTAGAAGATAGTGTTGCAAAATTAAAGAAAGTAATTCAAGACATGACAAATATTATGAAAGAACAATTTGCTACACAATTTAAGATAATAAATAAAAATTTCGGAGAAGTATTCAAAGACTTATTTGGTGGAGGAAAGGCAGAGTTAATTCTTACAGATGAATCTAATATTCTAGAGTGTGGAATAGAAATACAAGCACAACCTCAAGGAAAAACATTAAGAAATATGGCATCATTATCAGGAGGAGAAAGGGCATTAACAGCAACAGCACTATTATTTGCTATATTAAAAATTAATCCATCACCATTTTGCGTATTAGATGAGGTAGAAGCGGCACTAGATGATGTAAATGTTTATAGATTTGCAGATTATTTGAAAAAGCTTACAAGTTCTACACAATTTTTAGTAATAACACATAGAAAAGGAACAATGGAAGTAGCAGATACAGTCTATGGTATAACAATGCAAGAAAATGGTATATCTAAGCTATTATCAATGAAACTAGCTGAAAGTAAGCAATAACTATGATGTATAAAAATGTATATTATATTAAGATATAAAGCTTAAAAGTTGAATAAGGAGAGTTAATAAAAATAAAAATGAACAAAAAAAATATAAAATTTTTATTGATTTTTAGTGTGTTTTTTCTATTTTTAAATATACACACTATAGTAAATGCAAAAACAATGGAACTAGACGAATTAGATTATGATGTTACATTAAATGAAGATGGTTCAGCAAACATTTTAGAAACTTGGAAAATAAAAGTTGATGATACAAAGACATTATTTAAAAATTTTGACTCGTTTATTGACAAAATAAAAGATGTAGAAGTATATGAAGTTAAAGAAGATGGAACAGTAATAAGTTTTAAAAATATTAACGAATATAAATACCATGTTGATGAGGATTGCTATTATGGATTAATTTATAATAATAAATTTGAAATAGCATGGGGATTAAAAAATGAATATGCTTTTAAAACTTATAAAATTAAATATACAATAGAAGATGCAGTAAAAAATTATAATGATTGTTCAGAATTTTATTGGAAATTTATAAGTGATGAATCTAATATACCAGCAGATAAGGTTATAGGAGAAATAACATTACCAAATCCGGTATATAATATTGAGGAGTTAAAAGTTTGGGCACATGGTCCATTAAATGGAACTATTAATGTTGTTTCAAAGGATAAGGTACAATTTACTGTAGAGGATTTAAATAGACAAACTATGCTAGAAACTAGAATAGTAACACCAGCAAATATTTTTTCTTATAATGAAAATACAGATTATACAGATAAATTACAAACAATTATAAATGAAGAAACACAATGGGCAAATGAAGCAAATCTACAGAGGATAAAAAAAGAAAAAAATGACCAAATATTTGAACAGGTATTTAAAATATTAAAGATTTTATATATTATAATTACATTTGTATTACTAATAGTAATAGTTAGAAAAATAAAAAAGTATAGCATAATATTGAAGCAAGTAGAGAAAATAGAACCAACACAAAAATATGATTATTACAGAGATTTACCAAATAAAGATTTAACACCAGCACAAGTGGGATATATATTTTTTTTCAAAAATAATATGTTTAAATATAATATGCCTCAAATAATATCAGCAACAATATTAGACTTAGCATTAAAAAAATATATAAAATTTGAAAAAACAGAAGATAATAAAGACATAAAAATGACATTAAGAAATAGTACAAGAAAAGATGAATTACAAGAAGATGAAAAAATAATATTTGAAATGTTAGAGAATGTATCATTAGTAGGAAGAAAAAGTTTTACAATAGAAGAATTAAAAAAATATTTAAAACGTGAAAATAAAAAGGTAAAAAAGCAACTTGAATCAATTGAAAAGATTGCCAAAAAAACATTAGAAGAAAAGAAATATTTTTCAGAACAATTAAAAAGAAAAGCTAAATTCTGGAATGAAAAATTTATGGAACACATAGTAATATCTATGTTTTCTTGGATATTTCCATTAATTTTTATATTAGAAATAATAATATGTATAAAAATTTATAATATTTATAAAAAATATAATACATTAGCACAATTAGGAGAAGATGAATTAGAAAAATTAAATGGATTAAAAAAGTATATGGAACATTTTTCTAAAATGGAAGAAAAAAATGCCATAGAATTAGTATTATGGGAAAAATATTTAGTATATGCAACTATTTTTGGTATTGCAAGTAAGGTAATAAAACAATTAAAAGTTATTAATCCATCATTATCTGAAGAAAGCTTACAAGGTGCAAATTACGCGTATATGAGTTTCGTAATGACAAATAATTTTGATAAATCATTAATATCTACATTAAATAGTACAATAAATAGTTCAGGAATATATTCTTCTGGCTCTGGAGCAGGTGGAGGATTTTCATCTGGAGGAGGCTTTGGCGGAGGCGGAGGCCGGAATGGGCGGAAGATAGGAATAGGAGAAAGAATGAAAATAAATATAGTATTAGTAGAACCAGAAATACCACAAAATACAGGGAATATAGCAAGAACTTGTGCAGCAACAGGAGGAAAATTACATTTAGTAAAACCATTAGGATTTAATTTAAGTGATAAATACGTAAAAAGAGCAGGTTTAGATTATTGGGATAAATTAGAAATAGAGGAACATGATTCTTTGAACAAGTTTTTAGAAAAATATTCTCCAGAAAAAAATAATATGTTCTTTGTAACAACTAAAGGAAAACAGGTATATTCGCAAGATATTTATAAAGATATGGATGAAATATTTGTATTATTTGGAAAAGAAACAAAAGGCTTACCAGAGGAATTACTAAAAAAATATATAACAAAAACAATAAGAATACCTATGAAAGAAAATTTAAGATCATTAAATTTATCAAATTCAGTAGCTATTGTGGTTTATGAAATACTAAGACAAAAGAATTTTGAAGGATTAGAAGAAATAAGTAATTACTTTTAAAAGTAAAACAAAGACACATAAAAATATAAATTTTATGTGTCTTTGTTTTACATATGTTGTAATAATACTTGTATACCTCCATTTGCAATTGCTGTACCAGTTAGAATAATAATTCCAGCTGCTAAGACTCCTAAAGCTAAAGGTGGAAATGCTTTTTTCATTGGTAAATCCAAGAAATTAGCAATTAAAGAGCCAACCCATGCACCTGTTCCAGGAAGTGGAATTGCAACAAATAAAAATAAACCTAGAGCTGTATAGTTTTGTAATTTTTCACTCTCTTGTATTTTTTTTGTTGCACGTTCAGTTGCCCAATCAATTATTACCTTAAATATTTTAAATCTACCAAAAAAATTAAATAAAGGTTTTATGTATTTTACTATAAAATATATAGGAATTATATTTCCAATAAAACTTATAATAAATGCTTCTAAATATGTAAGATGAAATGTAAAAACTGCAACAGGTATAGCACCACGAAGTTCTATAATGGGTGTCATACTTATAAATAAAGTTGCTAAATATTTAAAAATTGTGCTTTCAAACATTATTTTCCTCCTAAAAATAAATATAATGTTTATATAATAGGAAAGTTCTACTTTCCTATTATATAAACAAATAACATTGCACAGAAAATTTACTTTGTAAATTTTCGCGTCAACAAATCTTTGCGCTTCTTTGAGACCTTAAATTTAGATAGCAAATTTTAAGATGTAGAGAAAAGGTCTCGCGAAGCGAGATTTGTTCTTTTTTTATTTTACTATAATAAAAAAGATAAGTCTATAGTTTAATATAATTTAATTGTACTTTTAATATTATCTATGACTGGTTTTAAAATTTCATAGTCTTTTGCTGGAATTTCAAAATTAATTATAAAGATATTTTCGTCAGTTTCAAACCAAATACTATTTATATAGAAAGTGTCACCAAATTCAGAATCATAATAATCTATAAAATATTCATAAGATGAATATTTATTAATGTTAATTTGTATTACATCTGAAGCATTTGCGACATTTTCATGTGAATTAATAAAAGAATTTCTGTAATCTCTAATAATATTAAGAAAGTCAACTTCTCTTTGCTTTTCAATGGTATTAGAATATATAAAAAAATTATTCTTTTTAGAATAAATATTTAATGAAAAGTTGGTATCGGAAGCATTAAAAGGTTCAAATCCAATATTATCTGGTACGGTAAGTTCAATTTTTTCATCATTACTTTTTAATACAGTATATTCTATTATTTCAGATTTATTATAAGTAGAAAATATACTAATAAATATAAAAAGTAATGCTAATACTATAATTGTTGAAATTATTATCTTTTTTTTATTAATCATTATTAATCACAATCCTTTGTAAAAATAATTTGGTATAATGTAGAATATTAAACAATATTTTTAATAAAGAAATAAACATTGCACAGAAAATTTACTTTGTAAATTTTCGCGTCAACAAATCTTTACGCTTCTTTGAGACCTTGAATTTAAATAGTAAATTTTAAGATGTAGAAAAAAATGTATCGCGAAGCGAGATTTGTTCTCATATAGGTAATTATATAACAAAAAATATGCATTTACAACTAAAAATAAATATGTTATATTGTATAAAGTTACATTTTTTAGAAACCGTTATGTGTTCTATAAAACTATTATTTTGTAACTAAAAATATTAAGCCACAAAAAGAAAGAAGGAAAAAAATGAATAATATATTTGTAGCAATAGATGTAGAAACAACAGGACTTTCACCAATTAATAATGAATTAATAGAAATTAGTGCAATTAAATATGAGGGAAGTAAAAAAATAGATACATTTTCTACATTAATTAAACCTAAAAAAGTAATTCCAAATGAAATAACTCGGTTTAACAGGAATAACTAATGAAATGGTAAAAAATGCACCATCAGTAGAAGAAATTATGGGGAAATTAATAGAATTTATTGGAGATAAGCCAATAGTAGCGCATAATGCAAGATTTGATTATGGATTTATCCAAAATTATTCTAATTACAGTTTTACAAAAAATAAATTAATAGATACAGTAAAAATAGGTAGAATATTATATCCAAACTTAGAAAACTACAAATTGGCAACATTAGCTAAACATATAGGTATAGAAGAAGATGGATTTCATAGAGCAGAATTTGATTGTGAATGTTGTGCAAGAGTTTATGTGGAATATTTAGACAGGTTACAGGTAGGTTAATAAATTTTTAATATTTACTTTTCAAAATGAAAGGAATGAGAAAAGCTATGAAAGCAATAGTAACAGGAGCATCATCAGGAATAGGAAAAGATATAGCAAAACAATTAATAAAAAGAGGATATAAAGTTATTGCTGTTGCAAGAGAAGAACAGAAATTAAAAGAACTACAAAAAGAGTTGGGGAATCAAGTAGAAATACTTAGTATGGATTTAGCAAATGAAGAAAACTGTATGCAATTATACGAAAAATATAAAGAAGATGATATAGACATAGTTGTAAATAATGCAGGATTTGGTGATTTTGGAGAGTTCGTAGATACTAATTTAGAAAAAGAATTAAACATGATAAAAACTAATATAGTTGCTGTTCATATATTAACAAAAATGTTTCTTAAAGAAATGATAAAAAAAGATAAAGGATATATACTAAATGTTGCTTCAATAGCAGGATTTATGCCAGGACCACTAATGGCAACATATTATTCTACAAAATCATATGTTGTAAAATTAACTCAAAGTATATATGAAGAATTAAGAAGAAAAAAATCAAATGTAGGAATAAGCGTATTATGTCCAGGACCTGTAGCAACTAACTTTGATAATGTAGCAGGAGTAAGATTTAGCCTAAAACAAATGAAAAGTGAATATGTAGCAGAATATGCAGTAAAAAATATGTTTAGAAAAAAATTAATAATAATTCCAGGTATAATTATTAAAACAGCAAAAGTATTAAGTAAAATCTCACCAGATAAATTGGTAGCAAGAGTAGCATATAAACAACAAAAAAGGAAAAGAAATTAAATTTTCATATTTATAGAAATGTTGTTGATAAAATGTAGAAAGATTTTTACTTTAATGTTATAATAAGAATAGATTGAAAGAGAGGAATTATATGAATAATATAGAGTTGATGAATTATTGGATAAAAAGTTCTGATAATGATTATGAGGTTATGATAGATTTAAAAGAGAAAAAAAGGAATACATATTGTCTATTTTTTGGACAAATGGTTATAGAGAAACTATTAAAAGCATATTATGCAAAAAAGAATAAAAATGCTCCATATGCACCTAAAACACATGAATTAGCTTATTTAGCAAATAAAATGAACATGAAATTAACTGAAAAACAAGAAGACATACTTGAAACTATTTCTGATTTTAATATGGAAGCAAGATATGGAGATTATAAATATACATTTGAATTAAAATGCACAGATGAATATACTAATACTTGGATAAAAAATATAAAGGAGTTGAGAAAATGGTTGAAAGAGTTATTGATAGAGAAATAATGGATATTGTAAAGAAATATGTTGAAGTAATTTTAGCACATTATAAGGTAAAGGCGATTATTTTGTTTGGTTCATATGCCAAAGGAACAAACCATGAAGATAGTGATATAGATATTGCTATTATTACTGATGATTTAAAATGTAATGATGTTTTTGATGAGCAATTAAATTTAAAAAAATTACGAAGAAATATTGATTATCGTATAGAGCCACATTTAATTGAAGTAGCTGATTATGACAATGTGGAAAATCCTTTCATACAGGAGGTAATAGATACAGGAATAAAGGTAGCATAATATGTATAGATGTTATTTTTTATATAATAGGAAAGTAAAACTTTCCTATTATATAAAAAATAAAAGAGCAAGTACAAATTTTAAAGTGATAAAATTTGCACTTGCTCTTTTGTTGCCCAAATAGTATAAAAAATTAGAAAATTATTAATAATTAAAAATCCTCGGAAAGCATTGATATAAGCAGATTTAAGAAATAATACACCATTGAAACATTGATATTGCATAGAAAAATAATAAAAAAAATTAAAAAATTTTCAAAAAATACTTGCAAATTAATAAATGTTATATTACAATTTAGTTGAAGTGGAGCAAAGTGGTAGAAAGTGGTTCAAAGAGGAACGAGGTGAAACGAAGTGTTTATTGGTGAATATGAGCATAATGTAGATGCTAAAGGAAGAGTAATAATGCCATCTAAGCTAAGAGAAGAAATTGGAGATAAATTTATTATCACCAAAGGTCTTGATGGATGTTTATTTGCATATTCACAATCAGAATGGACAAACTTCGAAGAAAAATTAAAAGCCTTACCACTAGCACAAAAAAATGCAAGAAATTTCGTTAGATTTTTCTTATCTGGAGCTATAGAATGTGAAATTGACAAACAAGGAAGATTCTTAATACCAGGAAACTTAAGAGAACATGCTGGATTAGACAAAGAAATAGTAATAATAGGAGTTGGAACAAGACTAGAAATATGGAATAGAGACACATGGAAAAAATACAGCAGTGATGATAATATTTCAGCTGACGAAATTGCAGAAAACATGACAATGTTAGGTATATAACTTTTTATAAGTTTATATAGATTACCGAAGATAAAGTTAAGGAAACAAAAGATAAAATTGAAAGAGTACAAAAGATAAAATTTTTAAGATACTAAAGAACTATACAAAAGATAAAACCTTTATTTACAAAAGAAAAATTATACAAAAGATAAAATTAAAAATTTACTAAAGTTTAAATTGTTTAAATATCTAAAGAAAAAATCAAATTATAGAGGTACAAAAGAAATAGAAGTACCAAAGATAATACATATATTATGTACAAAAGAAAAATAATTAATTTTTAGAGCAACAGTTGGTATTTTCTAAGTACCAACTGTTGTGCGTTATAGAAAATTTTGGAATTATTAAAAACAGAAGACTTTAGAAAAATATAAATAAATTAAATTTATGAGGTGCAACAATTGGAATTTAATCATAAGCCAGTATTATTAGAAGAATGTATACAAGGACTTAATATAAAAAAAGATGGTATATATGTTGATGGCACTCTTGGTGGAGCAGGTCATAGCATAGAAATTGCAAAAAGATTATCACCAAAAGGAATGTTAATAGGCATAGATAGAGATACAGAAGCATTAGAAGTTGCAAAAGACCGTTTAAAACAATATGAAAATGTAAAACTTGTATATGGAAATCATGATGATATAAAAGACATATTAGAAGAGGAAAAAATAGAAAAAGTAGATGGAATATTATTAGATTTAGGTGTTTCGTCATATCAATTAGATGAAGCAAAAAGAGGATTTAGTTATATAACAGATGCTAAATTAGATATGAGAATGGATTTATCTCGGCAAGTTAGATGCAGGAATAGTAGTAAATACATATAAAGAAGAAGAACTTGCTAGAATTATATATGAATATGGAGAAGAAAAATTCTCAAAAAGAATTGCAAACAAAATTTGTGAATACAGAAAAAATAAAAAAATAGAAACAACACGGAGAATTAGTTGAAATTATAACAAAAGCAATACCACATTTTTCACAAAATGGAGGACATCCAGCTAAAAGAACATTTCAAGCTATACGAATAGAAGTAAATAATGAAATAGAACCATTATATAAAACAGTAAAAGATTCTATTGACTGTTTGAAAAAAGGTGGAAGATTGTGCATTATAACATTTCATTCATTAGAAGATAGAGCAGTAAAAAAAGCGGAGCAAGAAGCAGAAGGAAAATGCATTTGTCCGAAAGATTTACCATATTGTGTTTGTGGAGCAAAAGAAATTGGAAAGATAATTACAAAAAAACCAATAATACCAACAGAAGAAGAACAAAAGGAAAATTCTAGAGCAAAATCAGCTAAACTAAGGATTTTTGAAAAAACAACAGATTAATAAAAGGAGGTGAGTAACATATGGCATATAGTAGATATCAATATGAAACAAGTCCTAGAAAGATACAAGAACCAAGACCAGAAAAAAGAAAAACAAAAACAGTAAAGAAAAATAAAAAAAATAATAAAGTAAACAAAAAAGAACAGAAAAAAATACAAACAAAATGGGTAATGTATGTATTAATAGGATTTTCAATTTTATTTGCTATAAGTTATAGAAACTCACTTATAAATGAAAGTTTTTCAAAAATTAAGAAATTAAAAGCAAACCTTGCAACAATAGAAAAAGAAAACGAACAATTACAAGTAAATATAGAAGATAGCCTAAATTTAAAAACAATAGAACAATCGGCACAAGAATTATTAGGGATGCAAAAACTTGAAAATTCACAAAAAGTATATGTTAACTTACCAAAAGAAGATTATATAGAACCTGCAACAGAAGAAATTGTAACTCAAGAAAAAGAGCAGAATATATTTTCAAAAATAATTAAATTTTTATTTGGAGAATAGACGATTGCAATAACAATTTTAAGTAATAAAATCACTCTTCTTATATATAATGATAATAATTATATATAAAAAGGGTGATTTTTTATGATTGAAAATTCAAATATATCTAGAATGAAAAGAATTAGAAACATATTATTTATTGCATTTACAATACTTTCATTATTAATTGTAAGAATCGGATATATTCAATTTGTAACAGGGGATAAATTAAAACAAATGGCATATGAACAGCAATCTTTAGATAGAAAAATAAACCCAAAGAGAGGAACAATATATGATGCAACAGGCAAAAATGTATTAGCCATAAGTGCATCTGTTGAATCTATAACAATAAACCCACTAAATATTCCAAATGAATCAAAAGAAAAAGTTGCAAAAGTACTGTCAGAAATATTTGAATTAGATTATGAAAAAGTACTAAAAAAGATAAAAAAGAAAAGCTCAATAGAGACAATTGTAAGAAAAGTAGAAAAAGAACAAACAGATAAATTAAGAGTATGGATGCAAGAAAATAATATAACATCTGGAATAAATATAGATGAAGATACAAAAAGATATTATCCAAATAATAATTTAGCATCACATTTCATAGGATTTTGTGGAAGTGACAACCAAGGATTAGATGGAATAGAATCAATATATGATAAAGAATTAAAAGGTGAAAATGGTAGAATTGTAAGAGTAACAGATGCAAAAGGTGGAGAAATAGGAAAAGAGGGAGAAGATTATATATCTGCAATAGATGGAAATGATTTAGTATTATCAATAGATATGACAATACAATCAATAGCAGAAAAATATTTAAAACAAGCATGTATAGATAACCAATGTACAGATGGCGGAAATATAGTTATGATGAATCCAAAAACAGGTGATATTTTGGCAATGGCAACATATCCAAGCTATAATTTAAATTCACCATATGAAATAAATATAGAGGAAATAAAAAATAATTGGGATAGTCTTACACAGACAGATAAAAATATTAACTTACAAAAAATGTGGAGAAATAAAGCAATTGCAGATACATATGAACCAGGTTCTACATTTAAATTAATAACAACATCTGCAGCACTAGAGGAAGGAATAACTACAACAGATAAAGAAGGAGAATTTGCGTGTACAGGGTCCATTGAAATTGCGGGAGTGCGAATAAAATGTTGGAGATATTATAGACCACATGGCTCAGAATCATTAAGACAGGCATTAATGAATTCATGTAATCCAGTTTTTATAGGACTAGGACAAAAAATAGGTGTAGAAAAATATTATCAATATCTTGAAAAATTCGGATTTTTAGCAAAAACAGGTGTAAAATTACCAGGAGAAGCAAAAGGTATATTTCTAGCACAGAATAAGGTAGGACCTGTAGAATTAGCGACTATTTCATTTGGTCAAAGATTTGAGGTAACACCTTTACAAATGGTAAGTGCAGTATCAGCAATTGCAAATGGAGGAATAAAAACACAACCAAGAGTAGTAAAACAAATAATAGATTCTAAAACAGGAGAAGTTCAAGAACAACCAGTAGTAGAAGTTGGTAGAGTAATATCAGAGAATACTGCTAAAAATGTATTAAGCATGATGCAATCGGTTGTAGAAGAAGGAACGGGAAAAAATGCAGCTGTAAAAGGTTATTCAGTAGGAGGAAAAACAGGAACTTCAGAAGATGGTGTAAATACAAATAAATATGTAACTTCATTTTTAGGGGTTGCACCAATATCAGATCCAGAAGTTGTAATACTTGTTACTTTGTATAACCCAACAGGAGAAGGAGGTCACCAAGGAGGTGCTGTTGCAGCACCAGTAGGAGGGCAAGTATTAGGAGATGTGTTACCATACTTAGAGTTAAATAAAGATAAACAAGAAGATGAAGAAATAGAAGAAGTAGAAATGCCAGAAATAAGAAATATGACGATAGAAGAAGCACAAAAAACACTAAAATCTTTAGGATTAGAAATAGAAAATCAGTTTGAAGAAAATATAAATAAAAAGGAAACTATAATAAAAGAACAATTACCAAAACCAGGAATAAAGATAAAAAAAGGCAGTAAAATAACGGTAGAAATTTAAGAACAAATATCGCTTCGCGAGACCTTTTCTCTACATCTTAAAGTTTGCTATCTAAATTCAAGGTCTCAAAGAAGCGTAAAGATTTGTTGACGCGAAAATTTACAAAGTAAATTTTCTGTGCAATGTTATTTTTTTATATAATAGGAAAGTAGAACTTTCCTATTATATAAAAAAATGAAGTAGTGAGCAATTTTTATTGCCACTACTTCATATATTACTTTGAAAAAATGGTAAGAATGCTTGAAATAAAAATGTAATAAAAAGTTAATATATAGTGCTAAATATAAGATGCGTAAGCAAATTTATTGTAAAATTAATTTTTTTATAAAAAAATCTCTTGAAATACTTGAAAATACTGGTATAATTTAAGAAGGAGAATTATATTTAAAGAGAGGGAAAGCCATGAAAAAAATTATATCAAGTATAATGGTATTTATTTCGTTTATTTTGATAATGACAACGGTACAAGCAAAAGCTTCTTTAGTAGCAAGTATTAGTAGTACTTCTAATAAATTAGAAGAGGGACAAGAAGTTGTACTTACTTTGAGTTTTGATAATTATCAAGAAATTGAAAATGGAATTAATGCTTATAAAGCAACATTAGAATATGACGAAAACTTATTTGAACAAGTAACAGAAAATAATTTTACACTTTTAAATGGATGGAGTGACTTAAAATACAATCCAGAAACAAAAGAATTTATCGCAATAAAGAAATCAAAAAGCACACAAAAAGAAGATATTGTAAAAATTACATTTAAAGCAAAAGAAAATTTAAATACACAAGTTGCAGATATTTGGATAAAAGATATAGTGGCTTCAGAAGGAAAAGAGGATATTGCTGTTGGAAAAAATAATGTTTTAATTACAATAGTTGAAAAAGAAGGACAATCAAGTAATGGAAGTAGTCAAAACCAAGAGCAAAATCCAAATGAGAAGCCAGGACAAAATCCTGAACAGGATCCAGAAAAACAGCCAGAACAGAACCAAACACAATCTCCTGAAAAAGAAAAATTACCTACTAAAATTCCAAAAACAGGAGATACATATATAGCATTATTTATTATATATGCTATTGAAGTATTAGTAGTGATTTCATTTGTTTTAAGAAAGAAAATAAAAAATAAAAAAATTAATAAATTTTACACAGTTTTATTTATTTCAATTATACTATCAGCACAACTTGTAGGAGGTATTTATGCAGCTGTTTCTAGCTTTTCTCAAAAAGGTGAGTTAAATAATGATGGAAAAATTGATTATTCTGATGTAAATTTACTTGAATTACATTTAGTTAATTTAGAATTATTGCCACAAGATAAATTAGAAAATGCAGATATAAATAGCGATGGAAAAATTACAGTAACAGATTTAAGTTTATTAATTGATAAAGTAGAGAAAAAATTAAATTATGAAGTGGAAATTACAGATGTAGAAGTTTCAAATTATTATGTAGAAAAAAATGCAGAAGTTATATTAAAAATAAGTGCTAACATAAGTTATGGTGGAGAAATTTCAAACATAACTATTGACAATAATGAATATACACCAGAGTTAGAAGACAATAAATATATAGTAAAATTAAATGTATCAGATGTTACTGGTATAAACGAATTAAAAATTACAAAAGTTGCATTAAAAACAGGACAAAATATACAAGTAGATTATGCACAAAAAATTGATATTTTAAAAGATGCACCAAGTATAACAGATTATGCTATAGAACAAGAACCACAAAATAATCAGGTAAATATACAATTTGACTTAATAGATTTAGAAAATGCTTTTATAAGTGGAAAAGTACAATTATTAAAAAATAATGCTCAAATAGATGAAGAAATTATTGAACATGTAGGAAGTAATATAATTACATTTGATGTAGAAGATAAAACAACATATACATATAAGATAATTTTAAAATATGCTAGAGATAACGAGAAAACAGTAAAAGTAGAAGAAAAAACTTTACTAGAAGAGCAATTTAAATTTGTAAAAGACGAAATTGTAACTAATATAGAACTAAAAGATATTTCAAATACATATTTATATCATAAACAAAATGATGGAAATATCGAAAATGTACAAATATTAGATATAAAAAATGGAATCCCAACAGATTTAGAAAATTATTTTATAAAAATAGAAATGAAGGAATTACCTACTTTTTACACAGGAGTGAAAGAATTTAAAAAAGAAGATGGAAAAGTAGTTGTAATTGCAAAACAATCAAAATTTATAGAATATGAAAAAGAAGATAACGAATATGTAAAACAAGACTTTATTTCATTAGAAATGCCATACATAGATGAGAACGGTCAACATGATATAGTTAAAAAAGCAGATGACATTTTTAAAGAAATTGCAAAAGATATTGAAGACGATTTAACACAAGGCAAAACATATACATTAAATGAAGATTTAGACGCATCTAATTTTATTGGAACTGATTCAGCAATTGCTGGAACTTTTAGAGGAACATTTGATGGAAATGGCCATAAAATTATAAATTTACAAACAGGATTATTTGGAACATTAAATGAAGCAACAATAAAAAATGTTATAATAGACAATGCAAATATAAAAACAAATGCAAAAGGAACAATAGCAAGTAAAGTAGAAAATAATACAACTATTAAAAATGTTCATATTCAAAATTCAAGCATAATAAATGACCAATCAGGAGTTGGCGGAATTGTAGGAGAAATAAAGAATTCAATAATTGAAGGATGTTCTGCAAACGAAATCTATGTAAAAGGAAATAACACAGTAGGAGGAATAGCAGGAAATTCTTCTGCAGGAACAAAAATAGAAAACTGCTATGTAAACGGAAAAATTGAAGGAACTTTTAATCATCCAACTCTTGGAGCTAGAGCAGGAGGTATTACTGGATGGGATAGTGCAGATTTAATTAATAAATGTTATACAAATGTAACTATTATTGGACCATCAGAAAAAGGAAATGGAGGAATTATTGGAGGACCAGATTCAAACTCTCCAGTAATAACAAATTGTTTTAGTATAGCAAACGGAAAAGGATATAGAATATCTGGATTTGATGTTTTAGGAAATGCTTCTAATGTATATGAATATTCAAAAGGAACATCTAAAACTAATATAAACGAAGGAAATAAAAATAATATAAAAGAAATAGAAGATATTTATGCTACAAGTTTTTACGAAACTTTAGGGTTTGACGGAGAAATATGGAATTTACAATTAGTACAAAATAAAAAATTACCTAACTTGTTAAATGATCCAATGCCAAATGATTTAAAAGGCTACGAAATTAAGGAAAATAAAAATGAAATTCCAAATTACGAAGAAATAAGAAATAATGCAAAATATATAAATGATAAAGAAATATTATATCATAATACTGCTAAATTGATGCCATTTGCAGATACAGATGTTTTATTAGAACTTGCAAATTCTGCAAGTAATACAGGCAAAATGAAAACTCAAAAAATAAAATTCATTTTACCATTAGACAGTAAAGGAAATCTTGTTGTAGGAATACAATCAAAGGATGTAAATAAAATTGAAAAAATAAGAATAGTTTATGAAGATGAAACTTCTCAAGATTATTTAGTAAATTATTCTACAACAATAGAAAGCTTAGTAGCAACATATAGTATAGAAGAATTAAATTTAAAATACCAATTTGACTCATATATTGAAAAAATAGATGACAATTTTAAAAACAATTTGATAGATAAAGCAAAACAATATGATTATGAAAATGATATTTATGCAGAAATAAAAGAAGAAGTACCACAAAAACAAGAAGGAGAAACAGACCAACAAAAAAATGTAAGAGAAGCAGCAGAAGGAAGACAAAGACGTAGAAGATTATATGTAGATTATTATAATGAAACTGTAAAAAATAATGTAGAAGATATTATTACTAAATTTATAATGACAAAAACAGACTATCCAACATATTGTAATAATACTGTTGTACAAGAACAAATACAAAAAGATTTTACAGAAGAAAAATTAAAACAATTACTATATTCTTATAATTATTATGATAAATGGTATCATATTAATTTAGATGGAGTAATCATTAGTGATTTGCTATTCTTTGATGGAGACACATTAAACGAAGAATTAACATCAGATTATTTAATTGATAAATTATACAGTGTAGGACATGAACAAAGGGATACAACTGCAAATTACACATTTTATAATAATACATTAAAAGAAAAAACAGGAAAAGGATTGACAGACTTCTTAAAATATTTAATTAAAACAGTTGCAAAAACAGAAGATCCAAGCGACTGGTTTAGCCAAAATTTTGAAGGACTTTTATATGAGCAAAAAGCTAATAGTAAAAAATATTCAAATATAAAATATAGAATATGGGATATGTTTGATAAACTAGGTGATAGAACTAATATTGTATTACCAATATTAACAGCTCCACAAAAAGATATGTATATTATTTCAGTACCATCACAATTTATAATAGGTAGTATGAATAGATATGATACATATTTAACTAAAGATGGTGAAGAGCGAGATAGAATGTTAGACCTTATGAAAACATATGCTGAAAAAGTTGGAAACTTTTATGGAGTATCGGCAGATTTAGTTCCAAATTCTGTAGAAATATTAAATAATACATGTTATATACAATATGATACACGCTTTAATTTTAAAACAGATACAGGAACAGCACAAACAGAAGAAACTGGTACAACACAAGAACCAACAATAAAATGGGTATATGAAGCAATAGGAAGGTTTGCAGCAGCAAATGGTTCAGCTGCATATGCAGATGGAACGAATGTATTTTGGGTTGTAAATACAGCATTAGGTGGAGGAGATTATCCATTCTCAGTATTTACTCATGAAACAGCACATAATCAAGATGGAAAATACTTCTATAATGATGCAGGAAGAAGAAATGGAACAGGAGCAGAAGCACACGCTGATGACAATATTGCACAAGATATGGCAGATGGAAGTATAGTATTCAATATATATAGAGAGTTTGATATTACAGATGATGTAACAAATAATTTTAAATATGAAAGAATTGATACAGAAGAAAAAATAAAAGATTATTATAGCGATGTATTTGACACAAGTTATGTATTAGAATATTTAATAGGGCAAGCATTTTTAGAGTTAACACCTGAACAAAAAGCAGGGGTTGCAGTACAAGCAGCAAATCATACTAATAGTGCAAATAATCTAACATTTGATACAACATATAAAAGAGTTACTGTTGACGAAATAAAAAATATGAAATTAGAAGATATGCAAGATTTAATAAATAATAAGCTTGTTTTAAGAAATTATGATCCTAAATATGCTACTACAGCATCTGCTCAACAAGGCTCATATGGATGGTGCTCAATATATGATGTTTTCTGGTATCAACCATTTAATGATAATGGTGCACCAGATACCCCTTCATTTAAAAGATTAGGAAAAGAAATGCTTTCACTTGGTGGTTATGCTAATGGATACATAACATATATGTCGGGAAAAAGTGCAACTGACTTAGAAGCATTAAGAACAGTCACAGGAGATCCAGATATTACATGGAATAAATATAAACTAGAAAGATATGAAAAAGTAAAAGAAGATCTAAAAAACATACCATATTTTGATTATAAAGAAGTAATAGAACAATTTAAAGAAGCATTAATAACAGACTCAAAAACAGGTAATAAAAATGCAACAACAGATATACAAAGAATAATTTTTGGACTTGTAAAAAGAGCAACAAATGATTTTACAGATGGAAATATATATAAAGCACCAAGTAATAAAATAGCAATTAGTTCTGCAGAAGAATTAATAAGCAAAATGAGTAAAAATACACTTGGAAATTATTATTTAACAAAAGATATAGATTTCTCAGGTATAGAAGCAACAGAAGACAATTGCTATATATCAAACACGTTTGTAGGAATTTTAGATGGAAAAGGATATAAAATTACAGGAGTAAAATATCCATTATTTAAACAAATTACATATGCTCAAATAAAAGATTTAGATATTGAAGATTCAGAATATGCAATATCATCAAATGCATATATTTCAATAAACTCTAAAAATTCAAGCATTAGTGGAATTAATGTAAAAAATGTTAATTTAGAATTGCCAATGGTTAAAAACAAAACAAATTCTTATTGTGAATTTGGAACTAATGACATAGTAGTAGAAGAAAACAAAATAGAAAATTTACAAGATTTTGTAGCAATAGGAGAAAACGAAGAAAATGCTAAAAAGAAATATATATTAACCAATAATATAGATTTTAGCGATTACACAGGAGGACAAAACTGTATTGTACCTATAGAATTTTCTGGAAGTATTAATGGAGCAGGACATACTCTTTCAGGCCTAGAAAATAAAACTCTATTTAGCAGTTTTAGTGGTAAAGTAGAAAATCTAAAAATTGAAAACTTTACAAATAATCGTGCAAATGTAGATAAAGTTACAGCATTTGCAAATGATGCAAATGGTGCAACATTTAGTAATATGAAATTCAAAAATATAACATTAACAGGTGGACATAGAACAGCTGTAATAATAGGAACAAGTACAAATTGCAATTTCGAAAAAATAACAGTAGAAAACGCAAATGTAACTGGTACAGGATATTATGTATCTGCATTTGTAGGAAGAGTATATGGAGGCACAATAAAAAATTGTTATGTAGAAGGAAATGTAACATGTAATGCAACAGAAGCGGGTGGAATTTCTGGAGCATTCCAAAATTCACCTATTGTAGAAAATGTAATAGCTAATGTAAACATAACAAGAAAAAGTAATACTGATGGACAAAATAGAAATAACAATGGAGGTTTTGTAGGAAATCTTTATAACACACCCAATATTATAAATTGTATTTCAATAGGTAATATGACAGGATTTGATGATGAAAGTGAAAATGTATATAAATTCACAGGAAGTTCTGCAGAAAGCATAGAAAAATATCTACACAATTGTTATGAATACCAAAATGCAACAGGAACAAGTAGTATTGCAGAAGATGTTGATAACTTAAAAGCTGCAACTGAAGAACAAATAAAAACTAAAGAATTTTATAAAAATACTTTGAAATTTAGTGATGAAATATGGGATTTTACAAATATAACTACAAATAAACATCCAATTTTAAAACAAAGTTTTAAATAATTATTTATGTAACAAAAAAATGGTAGAAGAATAAGTACTTCTATCATTTTTTTATTTATATAGAATAAAATTAAATACAAAACTTTTATATGTGAAAATATTAAATAATATGAGCTGTATATGTGTAGAAATAAATATAAAACATTTGATTAAATATATTAAGAATGAAAAATTATCAATAAATGTAGTAAAATTATAATTTTAATGTTATAATAATAATGTGTTAAAGAAAGGAAAATTATGAATAATATAGATTTAATGAATTATTGGATTGAAAGTTCTGATGAAGATTATAATGTAATGAAACTATTGCGTCGTAACAATAAAAATAGTTATTGTTTGTTTTTTGGACATTTAGTAATAGAAAAGTTAATGAAAGCACTTTATGCTAAAAATAATAGAAATGCACCTCATGCACCTAAGAGTCACGACTTATTATATTTAGCAGAAAAAACAAAATTGGAGCTTAATGAAAGATTAGAAGATTTACTTGATACAATTACAAGATTTAATATAAATGCAAGATATGATGATTATAGAAAAGAATTTTATCTTAAATGTACGGATGAATATACAGAGCAACAACTTAGAAATATAGAGGAGGTTAGAATATGGTTAAAAAGTCTATTGATAATAAAATAATAATGGAAATAGTTAAAAAATATGTAGAGAAAATCTGTGAAAATTATAAAGTATATGCAATTATATTATTTGGTTCTTATGCAAAAGGAACGGAACATAAAGATAGCGATATAGATATTGCAATTATTACTGATGACATAGAAAAAGATATCTTTGATGAAGAATTAAATTTAATGAAATTAAGAAGAAACATAGATACAAGAATAGAACCACACTTAATAAGAATTGAAGATTATAAAAAGGCTGAAACACCTTTTATTCAAGAAGTAATAGAAACAGGAATAAAAGTAGCATAAAGTGTAAAAAAATGAAAAAGCTAACTAGGAATAGTTAGCTTTTTCATTTTTTTATATAATAGGAAAGTTCTACTTTCCTATTATATAAAAAATAACATTGCACAGAAAATTTACTTTGTAAATTTTCGCGTCAACAAATCTTTACGCTTCTTTGAGACCTTGAATTTAGATGGCAAACTTTAAGATGTAGAAAAAAGGTCTCGCGAAGCGAGATTTGTTCGACATAAAGATAATAGGTAATAAAAGATTTTTTTTAGAATAAAATTTTTATATGTGAAATATTAAATAATATAATTTTTATACTTGTAAAAATAAAAACATTGTTACTTTTCAATTTTACCACAAGCAATTTTAGTTCCAGAATTTCCGCTTGGCTGAGAATTGAAATCATCTGGAGAATCATGAATAATAATTACTTTTCCTAGAATATCTTCTATTTTAAATTTGTTTATCAAAACACTCATATAAGCAAAACCATTATTTTCAATTAATGGAGGTAAATCTCCTATATGAAAAGGATGCGGACAACTGTTAGGATTTAAATGTGATTTTGCATTTGCAAATTCATCTTCTAAATTTCCAGTACAAGAAGTTCCTTCATGAATATGAAAGCCGAAAAATCTACCTTTACATCTATCTTTAGATTGTGGCAAATTATTAATTTTAGCAGTTACAATTACGCCATTTTTAGTTTCTCTAAAAGTAACAGTACCATCTATTTTAGGATATTTTTTACCACCTTTTATATGTGCTTTTGCAATATTAAATATATTAGTAAACATTTTAAACACCTCTTAATATTATATTCAAGTGATTAGATAATGTTAAAAAACAACAAAAACCTACAAATATATATTTACATAAATGTAAAATCATGCTATAATTAATTGAAAAGTAAAAATGGATATTAATGGAATTTTGTAAAATAACTTCACTAATATCCATTAATAAAAATAAAAAATTTTAGGAGAATAAAAATAAGAAGGGATGGAGGATTTGTTTATGGAAAAAGACATGCAAAAAAATTTAAGTCAAGTTAGTTTATCAATTAAAATGGCTATTTGTTTTGCCTTAATGCTTATTATGTTTTTCATAATACAACAAAAGACAGTTTTAGCTACTGATGTGACAAGTAATACTAACCAACAAAAATGTTACTTATCAGATATATCTTATGTAAAAGAACAATCATCAGCAGCAAGTGGTCATACTATTAAATTAGACAAGAATGATTCTGACAAAATGCTAAATCTTAAAGTAAATGGAAATTCTCAAATATTTATAAAAGGAATTTGCGCATGGGCATCATCACAAGTTGTCTACGATATAAGCCAATATAAGTATGATTATTTTATGGCATATTTAGGAGTAGACATAGAAGAACAAAGTGACTATTTCAATACAGGTGTTAAATTTTACATCTACACATCAACTGATGGTGATAAATGGGATGAGAAATATGCATCAAAAGATACAGTGTATGGCTGGAGTGATGCAGAATCAGTTAAAATAGACATAAAAGGTGCAAAATTTATAAAATTAGTTGCTAATAATAACAGCCCAAATTGGTGGGCAGAATGGTATGATGAAGCAATTTTTGCAGATGCAAAATTAGTAACAGCAGATTATAAAGAAGATGTAAATAGCAAAGTTGATTTTATAAAAACATTAGATGAATATGACACAATTATAAAACAACATGAACAAAAAGGAGATAAGCTAATTGGTGAAGGAATAAACAAAGATTACGAATTAGCAGTATTACAAAGAGAATTAGTAAAAAATGCAGGATATGATGTATTACAAGCATTTGTAAGATGTAATGATGATTATAAAACAACATTACAATGGTTAATGACAGATTTAGATAATATGCGTCTTTATGTTTTAGGTGGAGAACCAGATGGAAACTACATATCATCTTTCCAAGCATTAACAAAATTATATACAAAACATAAAGCAGATTTAAGTATAAAAGAACAAACTGCACATGGAACTGTAAAAGGTGAGTTATATAAGAAAATGATGATTACAATTTCATTAACACACTCAGCACAAGTTGCATTATGGATGGACACAACAAGTCCAGAAAATCAATCAGATCCAGTTAAACGTTACGAAATTTATAAAGACTTACTTGCAAACGATAAGTTTGTTGTTTCTAAAAATCAAGACCACACACCATGGTTTGAAGATTTAAAAGTAGAAGAAATGCGTTATGTATTTAACAATATTATAGATGACGAAGAAATATTATGGTTAAACGAATATACACAAAGCTATATAGATAAAAATCCAGGAAAAGAAGAAACATATTTACAACCACATCCTTATATGAAATATATATGGCCAGACTATTCTAGACCAGAATTCCATGACCCAGCAAATAAACAAAAATGGGATGAAAAATATGGAAATCCATTCACAAAATATAACATAACATATAAACCAGGAGTAAATAAATTATGGATGAACATAGAAGGTGGAGCAGTATGTGGTGGTATATCTAAAATAGGTTCAAACATAAGAGGTGTTCATGGTACACCATCATCTGTTATAAGCCAACCAGGTCACGCTGCATTAATCTATTATAGAAAAGATAAAGATGGTAATGGATATTGGACAATAGACAATGACGTAAGCGGATGGGCACAATCAGGAAAAACAGAAAAATTAAGTGTAAGAATGCCTTTAGGCTGGGGTAGTGATAGCTATGTAGAAGGATGGGCTGCATCATATATTGTTTTAGCACAAGAAGCATTAAATCACTACGAACAATATGAAGAATCAATGAAATTAGTAATGCTTGCAAACTCTTATGAAGGAGATGCACAAAAGCAAGAAGATTTATATAGGAAAGCAATAAAAGTACAATCAATAAACATTGATGCATGGTATGGATTAATAAAATTATATGAAAAAGATGAAACAAAAACTGAACAACAATATTACGAACTAGCAGAAGAATTGGGAGAAGATTTAAAATGCTTCCCATTACCAATGTATAACTTAACAAACGTAATAAAAAATCATATGGAAACTACACAATATACTTTTAAATATACTATATTACAAACAAGATTACTAACAGAAGGAAGTAATTTAGACGACAAAAGCAATTTAGTATATCAACCAAGTATAACAAGAACAGTAGCAAAATATTTACTAGGAGAAATGGATACAGAACTTGCAAAATTCTCATTTGATGGAGAAGATGCAGGAAAAATAGTATTATCAGATCGTTATGATAATTCAGGAATTCGTTGGGATTATACATTAACAGGAAAAGAAACTGATCCAGACGAATGGATTAAAGTAGAATATAACGCAGAGCAAGAACATAAATTAACATTAAAACCAGAAGACATAAAAAGCATAACACAAGAAAATGATATATATGTTCATATAGTAGGAACAGGATATGAAGATGAAAACTTATATAAAATAGATATAACAGGACAAGAAAATCCAGAAGTTTATGCAAATGACTTAGAAAATCGTATAATTGGTGTTAACGAAAATACAGAATGGAGTTATACAGAAACTAATGAATGGGTATCTTATGCAAAAGCATCACCAGATTTAAAAGGAGACAAGAGCATACAAATAAGACAATTAGCAACAGGTACAAAACTTGCAAGCGAACCAGTTACATACCAATTTACAAACGACAATCAACCAACAACAAGAAGATATGTACCAGTTTCACATTTATCAATTGAAGATGTTTCAACAGAAGCTTTAAACCATCAAGGAGCTGCAACAAATGCTATAGATGGTAACTACAATACAAGATATCACTCAGACTATGGCGGAGGAGATACTAAGAGATATATGGTTATAAAAGTTGATAGACCAATATACTTATCAGCAGTAGAATTTGTACCAGGCGGTGGCGGAAATGGTAAAATAGTTGATGGTACAATATATGGAAGTATGGATGGAGAAAATTGGGAAAAATTAACAGAACAAAAAGGACTAACATATCAAGGTAACTACAATGAATATTCATTTGGAGAGAATAATATTAAAAAATTCGAAATAGCAGATGCAAAAGAAGTTACATATATAAAAATTGTAGCAGATAAAACAAATGGAAATTGGTTTGTAGCAAGAATGTTCAATATTTTTGAAGACACAGATAAAAATCCTAATATAACAGCAGGAATTGATTTTAGTACTACTAGCCCAACAACACAAAATGTAGAGGCAAGATTAGTAAATCCAAGTACAGATATTATTATTACTAATAATGGTGGTAGTGATACATATGTATTTAAAGAAAATGGAACATTTACATTTGAATTTGTTGACAAAAAAACACGTACAAAGAAAGGTACAGTAGAAGCTAGAGTAGATTATATAGATAGAGAAGCACCAACAGCTACTATTAAATATAGTACACATGCATTAACAGATGATGAGGTTGTTGCAGAACTTATACCAAGTGAAAATGTAAAAGTAATAAATAATGTAGAAAATGAAAATAATGACGAAGGAAAATTATATACATTCGAGAAAAACGGAACATTCACATTTGAATTTGAAGATGCAGCTGGTAATATAGGAAAGAAAACTGCAAAAGTTCACTGGATACAATCAAAAACAGGAGTTCCAGACCCAGATGATCCATTTAAACCAGGAATGGAAGAAAAAGTAGAATCAGAAGTATATTCAGTAGGAGATACTTATATAACAAAAATCACACCAGGAACGACATATACAGATTTTGTAGATAATATAACAACAAATCAAGGTTTAGTTATTACAGATGAAGAGGGAAATGTAATTCCATTAGAAGCAAAACTTGCAACAGGCATGATACTAAAAGTAGGATATACATTAGAACGTACACTTGTAATTACTGGAGATGTCGATAATAATGGAGAAGCAGATTTTGATGATATCTTACAAATTAATAAACATAGATTAGGAAAAGCAAAATTATCGGGAGTTAACTTATTAGTAGGAGATGTAAACAATGATGGAAAAGCAGATTTCGATGACATCTTACAAATAAATAAATTTAGATTAGGAAAAATAAATAATTTTTAAAAATAAAAAATTTTAGGAGGTAAAAAAATGAGTAAAAAAATTATAACATCTATAATGATAATAGCAACAATATTATTTAGCGTAAACTTTGTTAATGCAGCAACAGGAAGTGTAAATTTAAATGCAAGTAGCACATCAGTAAAACCAGGAGATACATTTACAGTAACAGTATCAGTAAACTGTGAAGATGGTATAAACGGAATTCAAACAACTTATAGTTATGATGAAACAAAATTAGAACTAAAAAGCGCAAATGTAGCAAGTACAAATTGGTCAAGTTTAGGAGTAGGTAATGCAATAGAAGTAATAAGTACTAGTACATCAAAATTAACATCAGAAGATATATATGTACTTACATTTCAAGTAAAAGCTACTGCAGAAGTAGGAACTACAGCAACAGTAAGTATAGGTGAAACTACAGTTGATAGTGACCTTCCAGTATCTTCAGATCCTAAATTTACAGAAGGAGCAAAAACAGTAACAATAAATATTGTATCAGAGCCTACAACAGGTGGAGATACAGGAAATCAAGATGTAGACGATCCAAACGATGATAATGGTGGAAACCAACCAACTACACCAGACGATAATGGTGGAACAACAGGAGACCAAAACGGAAATACACAAACTGGAACAACAGGAAACCAAAATTCAAACACACAAAATGGAAATACAGGAAGTCAAAGTTCAAATACACAAAATAACAGTGCAAACAAAAATACAAGCACAAATACATCAACAAAAACAGATGTTGCAAATGGAAAATTACCAAAAACAGGAGAATCAGATGTAATATTAATGTTTATAGAATTAGCAAGTGTATGTGTAATGGTTTCATATATAAAAATGAAAAAAGCTGCTAGAAAATAGAATTAATATAAAAACTAAATAGAAAATAGGAACTACAATTTTAAAATGTAGTTCCTATCTTTTCTATACATAATAAAAAAGTTTTGAAAAAATGCTCTTTATTTATATTCTTTTCTGGCAACTACAACAAAACGACCATCTTTTACATGATATGCACAAGTAGATAAAGTTAGGAGCTGGTCACCATACACAGCAGTTTTTCCGGTATCATATAAAGAAGCTTTTTTTGCATTTTCGACAAAATTATTATATTCAGACTCATTTGAAGCATTAATAAAGTAGTAATATCTAAAAACATTTTTCTCAGATTTGTAATATAATCTTGATTCAAATGCGGAAATTATTTCATAATTAGCATCTTCTGTATTTGTAGTAAATCTAATTGAAGGATGTTCATTATAATATTTTTTACTTTTATAATTTAATAAATTTTGAAACATAGTTTTATTTTTCATATTATGACCATATAATAGCAGATTACTACTTGGAGGATTCCATGAATAATCTTTATCTAAAAATATAGAACCATTCATAGAAGACACTTTTTTATAATTGTGATTCATATAAAAATCGTTATCATTTCCTTGTAAAACTGGATAATTTATATTAGTATTTTCTATTTCTATCCAGGCAACCACATCAGGATTTACATTTTGAAATTCTTCTAATTTTAACATTCTATCAGTTTTTACTTCTTGAACAACATCTTCTTGTATTAAATTTTCTTCTGGAATTAAAGCTAAATCTTCAGAATTAGAATAGTTCCTAAAAAATTCATTTTCTTTTTTGGCATAATACAGAGCATAATAATATTTGAAAATAAAAAAAATTGAAGCAAGAATCAATATTATTAATACTATGTAAATTGCAATTCTAATTTTTTTCATATTGTAACATCCTTCCTAAATATAAATATTTAAAAGACAATAATTTCTTAACAAGTAAATCTTTAAAGAGATTACCACAATAAATGTAGTGGCGATTTTAATCGCCTGATACTTCAAAGATTTACTAAAAAAGATATAGAAACCTAGACCTTAAAAAATTGCTTTATGTAAAGAATAAATTTTTAATATATAATAGGAAATATTTTCATATTTCCTATTATATATTAATTAAAACTATACTTCTTTTCTTTTTAAAGCTACTAATCCCATTGTTGCACCTGTTAAAACTAATAGGGCTAATCCTATAGGTGTTTCTACACCTGTTTTAGGAGATTCATCTTTAGGTTGAGTAGTATCTTCTGTTTTTGCATATACTGTTGTATCAGTTGTAATAGGGTCTGTAAAATCAAATTCAGTAGTATATTCACTAGTTGTATAGAAACCAACTATTTTATAATTACTCATATCTAATGAAGCTAAATCAATTCTATTTTCTAAAGCTTCTTTTGTAAGAATAGTTCCACTTTTTACTTCTACAGGAACTTGTTTATCCATTATATTAACTGTTACTGTAACATTTGGTATAAAAGTTTCTCCTTCAACTTCTACATTACTATTTGAATTACTTGAGAATAATACTTTGTTATTTTCATCTGTTACAACTACTTTATCACCAGATACAAATAATTGATATTCTGATGTTTCTGTATTTGATACATTAAATTCTTTTAAATTGTCATTTGTGGCAAGATAAATAACATTATCAGGTTCTGTTGATGTTAATTTACCATTCATTACTAAACCAGATACATTATCACTATCTAATAATTCAGTACCTCTTGCTATTTCTATACCATTATTAGATGTTTGTCCGTTTTTACCTAGATTTAAATCTTTAATTTCTACTGTACCAGCATTAGCTAATACACCACCATAACGGCAATTAGAAATATTTACTCCATCTAATATAACATAAGCACCATTATAAGATTGAACACCATATTTAACAGCATCTTTTAATGTTAAATTTTTTAAAGTAAGTTTTGTACCATCTCCACCAGCAGTAATTAATGTACTATTAGAACTTTCTGGTGTCCAGTTTGTATCAATACAAGATATAGTAAATCCTTTACCATCAATTGTTAAAATTTTTCCAGTTACACTTAGTGGTCTTGTTAAAACAATACTTGCTCCTAATTCTATTACATCATTATTTTGAGCATTTTCTACAGCAGTTCTTAAATCTGATTCTGTAGTTACAGGTGCAGATTGAGCATTACATAATGTAGGAACGAAAATTAAAGTTACTATTATTGCAACTAAAAATAAAAATATTTTTTGTGTGTTTTTCATAAAAAATCACAACCTCCTTTAACATAATTTTAAAATATAAAATATTTTGAATAATTTTGGTCAAAATATCTTTGTTGACAATATTGTGTGCAATTTTTGTTTTTTTATACAAATAATTTATTTTTCGAAAAAATACGACAAAACTTTTTATATTATTATTAATACTGTTATTCTATATAATTATATACAAAAACAAATTCTTTAAAAATCATACAAAAATATTGAAAATAAAAAAATATTTTAGTATAATATAGGCGAAAATGTAAAATTATTTATAGAGAAAGGAATAATTTTAGATATGAAATTTGAATTTGATGATATTAATTTTAAAGAACAAGCAGATTTAATGAATCTTTTAAATAAATATGAAATAAATGAACAAATCCAAAATAAAAAAAGTTTTGGATTTAACGAAGACACTATTTATAATTTTATAGATGAAAATAAAAATTAATTATATTTTTGAAAGGAAATAAGACACAAATGAAAAAAGTATTACTAGATTCAATAAAAAAATATAAATTACAAATAATATTACATGCTATATTTATAGGACTTAATATTTATATTTTAACAATCCCACCTCAACTTATAGGTAATATGATAGATTTACTCTATAATTTAGAAGAAAATAAACAAGCAATTTTAAATAACACATATCAACTTTTAGCTATATGTGTCATTTTTCTATTTATTAGACTTATTTGGAAATCATTAGAAACCTATGTTGTAAGAGGCATTGAAAAAGATATAAATATAAAGCTTTTTCAAAGATTTTTAAAACTAAAATTGCAAAATATACAAAACATAAAAAATGGAGAAATAATGTCATATTTCGTAAAGGACGTTAACGAAATAAGAGCAGGAACATATAGAATTATGACTTATGGAAGTAGAATTGTATACACATTTATTATTGCTATATATCAAATGGCAAGAGGAGTAAATATTAACTTAACAATAGCAGTAATGGTTCCAATTGTGGTAGCAGCATATATAATAGTAAAAATTAAAAAATATGTAGAAATAAACTTTAAAAAAGCACAAAATAAATTTACTGAATTATCTGAATATATACAAGAAAGTACAGATAGTATTAGAACAACAAAAGCATATTCATGTGAAGGAGAACAATTAAAAGACTTTATTAGAAAAAATAGAATAGTACGTCAATCAAATAATACAGTAGATGTATTTTCTAATTTATTATCTACATGCACTAAAATTTGTTTTGGAATATGCTATGCAATATCATTAATATATGGCTCTAAATTAGTATTAGATGGAAAAATTACAATAGGAGATTTAGTAACATTTAATGGATATATAGGCTTATTTGTAAATCCAGTTAATTGGATACCAGACCTTATTTCAAGAGTAAAAAGATTACAAATTTCATATAAACGATTAGATGAAGTTTTTAAATTAGAAGTAGAAAAAGTAAATGTAAAAGAAAATATAAAAACAGATAAATTAAATGGAAATATAGTAATAAAGAATTTAAATTTTAGTTATCCAGGAATTATAGATAAAGCCTTAGATAACATTAATATAGAAGTAAAAGTAGGACAAACTTTAGGAATAATAGGAACAATAGGAAGCGGAAAGACAACTCTAATGAATTTACTTACGAGATTATATAATGTACCATATGGAAAGATTTTAATTGATGGAAAAGATATAAATGAAATACCAATTGAAGTATTAAGAAATAATATATGCTATATAACACAAGATAATTTCTTATTCTCAACAACATTAAAAGATAATATAAGCTTATTTAAGGAAGAATACGAAGATGAGGAAATAACAGAAAGTACAAAAAAAGCAATAGTTTATGATGATATACAAAATATGCCAAATGGTTTACAAACAGTAATAGGAGAAAGGGGAGGAGATTTATCAGGAGGACAAAAACAAAGAGTTGCAATTTCAAGAGCATTTTTAAAAAATAGTACAATTTTAATATTTGATGACACATTTTCAGCATTAGACAATAAAACATCTGAAAAATTAATAAACAATATTAGAGAACTTTCACAAGAAAAGACTTGTATTATTATTTCTAACAAAGTATCAGATGTGAAATATAGTGATAAGATTATTGTTTTAGACGAAGCAAAAATAGTAGAACAAGGAACACATGAGGAATTAATTAATAAAAATGGAATTTATTATGAATTTTATGAACAACAATCTAAAAAAGAAGAAAGTATGTTAGCTTAGATTAAGGAGAAAACCAATGAAAAATCAAACTATGAAACGAATTATAAAAATGTTAAAACCGCAATATAAATCAATTATAATCATATCAATATTAGCTATTATAATTAATGTAGGAGAAATAATAAAACCATATTTAATAAAAATAGCTATAGATGATTATATAAGTGTTGGGCTATGGGAAAAAGGTATAATGTCAATAGGAATTATAGGTGCAATTTATATAGTAATTGTAATTATTGGTGAAATATTAAATTTTATAACTACAACCGCAACTAGTATGATGGGAGAAAATGTAGTATATTCACTAAGAAATAAACTATATAAATATATCCAATATGCCAATATTCCATTTCATGATAAAACACCATCAGGAACATTATTTGTAAGAATAACTAGTGATGTAGAAGATATTACCACATTTTTTAAAGATGTTGTATCTACATTTGTAAAAGATATTGTTATGATAATAGCACTAGCAGTTATGATGGTTACATTGAATTATAAATTAGCAGGAATATGCATGCTAATGGTTCCTATTTTAGTAATTATGTCAACTGTAATTACTAAAATAAGTAAAAAAGTAAGAGAATATTCAAAAAAAGTAAAAACAAAATTAAATATATTTTTAGCAGAATCTATTTATGGAGTTAAATTAATAAAAATATTTAATAGACAATATGAAAAAGAAAAAGAATGTAAAGAACTAAGTGTTAAATTTTGGAAATCTAGAATGCCAACAGGATATGTAGAAGCTGTATTAGTTGCATTATTATTTATTTTTGAAAACTTAGGAGTCTCAATAATTATGTGGGTTGCAGTAAATAAACTATTTGGAATAAGTTTAGATGTCGGTGTAATCTACATATTTGTTACATATGTTAAGCAAATATTTGCACCTATTAATCGTATTATAGAAAATTTTGAAACAATACAAGAAGCAATGGTTTCAATTAATAAAATATATGACATATTAGAACATAAAGAATATTTAGAAGACTTTGAAGAAGGAATAGAATTACAAGATATAAAAGGCAAGATAGAATTTAAAAATGTATGGTTTGCATATGAAGGAGAAAATTGGATATTAAGAGACATTAGTTTTACAATAGAGCCAGGACAAAGCATAGCTCTAGTAGGAAGAACAGGCTCTCGGAAAAACTACAATTATAAATTTAATTAACCGTTTTTATGAAATTCAAAAAGGCGAGATTTTATTAGATGGAATAAATATAAAAGACATAAACTTACGTTGCCTTAGAAAAAATATTGGAATTATTTTACAAGATCCATTTATATTTGCAAAAAGTATTAAAGATAATATACAATTAAACGAGAATTTATCAGATGAAACAATAATGGAAACTATAAGATTATCATCAGCAGAAGAATTTATAAAAACACTACCAAATGGAATTGAAGAAATAGCTAGTGAAAGAGGAAGTTCATATTCAGCAGGACAAAAACAATTACTAGCATTTGCACGAATATTTGCTCACGAACCAAAAATATTTATACTAGACGAAGCAACAGCAAATATAGATACAAAAACAGAAGCGGCCATTCAAAAATCTATAGACAAAATTTCTAAAGAAAAAACTTCTATATTTATTGCACATAGATTATCCACAATTGTTGGAGTAGATAAAATAATAGTTCTAAATAATGGAGAGATAATAGAACAAGGAAGTCATAATGAATTAGTAGTAAAACAATATGGCTATTATAACAAATTATATAATGCGTATTACAATAATTTAGTAGGATAAAAAGTAAGAAGCAACCAAATAAAATTATAATTTTATTTGGTTGCTTCTTACTTTTTATCCTATTATTTCTAATATTTCAAACATATTAAGTTTAATAGTCATTATTGTAAAATATTTATGAAAAATATTGTCGATATTTGATGTTTATGATAACATTAAAAAGAGAAACAAAATAATTAGATATTACATTGTAAAGTAGCTTTAGCTTATAGCAAGATAGAGCAATTAAAAAGTATTATCTAATAATAAAGTTATAAAATACATTAAACAAGAATAAATTTGTAAGAAAGAAAGGAACGTGAATAAAATGGAAGAAAAATGTGTAGACAAAAAGGTAAGAGAAGAAACAAATAAAATACTAAAAAAATATCCAAAACAGAAAGACGAACTAATAGCTATATTAAACGATATACAAGAAAAATTTGGATATATACCAAAGCAAGCACAAATGGAAGTATCTAAATATTTAGAAATAACAATGGCAGAAATATATGGTGTAATAACATTTTATTCAAGATTTACTTTAACCCCAAAAGGAAAATATAATATATCTGTATGCCTAGGAACAGCTTGTTATGTAAAAGGTTCGCAGAAAATTTTAGATAGAGTAAAAGAAAGATTAAAAATAGAACCCGGAGAAGTAACTGAAGATGGAAAATTTTCTATAGACGAAGTTAGATGTGTAGGTGCATGTGGATTAGCACCAGTATTTATGGTAAATGAAGAAGTTTATGGAAATGCAACAGTACAAATGCTAGATCAAGTATTAGATGAATTATGTAATAAATAGATTTAGAAAGGAGGAGTAAATATATGGCAAAAACAATAGAACAATTAGAAAAAATAAGAAAAGAAAAAAGAAAAGAATTAGAATTAAGAGTAAATACACAGAGTAGTGCACGAGAAAAACATATATTAGTATGTCATGGAACAGGATGTACATCATCAAAATCACCTCAAATATTAGAAAACTTTAGAAATATATTAAAAGAAAAAAATATAGAAAATGTAAGAGTAATAATGACAGGATGCTTTGGTTTATGCTCAAAAGGACCAATAGTAATAATAAGACCAGAAGATACATTTTATGCACATGTAAAACCAGAGGATTGTAGAGAAATTATAGAATCACATATTTGTCAAGGTAAAAAAGTAGAAAGATTACTAACTAAAGATATAGATGGAAAAATAGTTGAACAACTAGATAAGCTAAATTTTTATAAAAAACAAAAAAGAATAGCACTAAAAAATTGTGGTGTAATAAATCCAGAAGATATAGATGAATACATTGCATTTGATGGATATGTTGCACTTGAAAAGGTATTAACATCTATGAGTCCAGAACAAGTAATAGATGAAGTATCTAAATCGGGTTTAAGAGGACGTGGTGGAGCAGGATTTCCAACAGGTAAAAAATGGAGTTTTGCAAGACAAGAAAAGGAAAAACAAAAATACATAGTATGTAATGCAGATGAAGGGGATCCAGGAGCTTTTATGGATAGAAGTATACTAGAAGGAGATCCACATAGTGTGTTAGAGGCAATGGCAATAGCAGGCTTTGCAATTGGCGCAAACCAAGGTTACATATATGTAAGAGCAGAATACCCAATAGCAGTACATAGATTAAAAGTAGCAATTAAACAAGCAAGAGAATATGGATTATTAGGAAAAAATATATTTAAAACAGGATTTGATTTCGATATAGATATTAGACTAGGAGCAGGGGCATTTGTTTGTGGAGAAGAAACAGCATTACTAGAATCTATAGAAGGAAAAAGAGGACAGCCAAGAATAAAACCACCATATCCTGCAAGTTGTGGTTTATTTGGAAAACCAACAGTTATAAATAATGTAGAAACTTTAGCAAATATAACAAAAATAATAATAAATGGAGCAGACTGGTATTCTAGTATAGGAACAGAAAATTCTAAAGGTACAAAAGTATTTGCTTTAGGTGGAAATGTTAATAATGTTGGATTAGTAGAAGTGCCTATGGGAACAACTTTAAGGGAAATAGTATATGACATAGGTGGAGGTATTCCAAATGGCAGAGATTTTAAAGCTGCACAAACAGGTGGACCATCAGGAGGATGTATTCCAAAAGAACATTTAGATACACCAATAGATTATGAGTCATTAACAAGTATAGGTTCAATGATGGGCTCTGGTGGATTAATTATAATGGATGATACAAAATGCATGGTAAATTTAGCAAAATTTTATTTAGAATTTACAGTAAAAGAAAGTTGTGGTAAGTGCACACCTTGTAGAATTGGAACAAAAAGAATGTTAGAAATACTAGAAAAATTATGCTCTGGAGAAGGTACAAAAGAAGATATAGAAAAATTAGAAAAGTTAGCAATAAATATAAAAAAAGCTAGTGTATGCGGATTAGGACAAAGCGCGCCAAACCCAGTATTAAGTACATTAAAATATTTTAGAGAAGAATTTATACAACATGCAGTAGATAAACAATGTGCAACTTTAGAATGTAAGGCATTATCAAAAATAACTATAAATACAGAAAAATGCAAAGGCTGTGGATTATGTCAAAGAAATTGCCCAGTAGAAGCAATTTCTGGAGAAGGAAGAGATGTAAGAGTTATAGACCAAGACAAATGTATAAAGTGCGGAACATGCTTAACAAAATGTCCATTTCATGCAATAGGAAATTAAAAAGCAACAAGTTATATTTAAGCCTAGAAAGGAATGATAATAAATATGGAAAAAGATTTAGTAAACTTGAATATAGATGGAATACCAGTAAAAGCAAAAAAAGGAACAACAATATTACAAGCTGCAAGAGAAATTGGAATAGATATACCTACATTATGCTTTTTAAAAGATATAAACGAAGTTGGAGATTGCAGAATGTGCATTGTTGAAATAGAAGGAAGAAGAGGATTTGCAACTTCGTGTATACAAAAAGTAGAAGAAGGAATGGTAGTAAAAACAAATACAGAAGAAGTAATACAAGCAAGAAAAGTAACACTTGATTTATTACTATCAAACCATGTAAAAGATTGCTTAGTATGTACTCGTTCAGGAAACTGTGAATTACAAGCTTTAGCAGAAAAATTTAATTTAAGAGATATAGAATTTGCAGGAGAAATAAAAAAACAACCAATTGACGATAAATCACCAGCAATTGTAAGAGAACCTAACAAATGTGTATTATGCAGAAGATGTGTATCAACATGTAAAAATGTTCAAGGAATATCAGCTATAGAAAGTGTAAATAGAGGATTTGATGCATGTATTTCTACAACATATGATTGTAGTTTAAATGATGTAGACTGTACATTTTGTGGACAATGTATAGAGTCATGTCCAACAGGAGCACTACATGAAAAAGAATCTATAAATGAGGTTTGGGAAAAATTAAAAAATAAAGATACATATGTAGTAGTTCAAACAGCTCCAGCAGTAAGAGTTGCAATAGGCGAAGAATTTGGAATGCCAATTGGAACAAATGCAAAAGGAAAAATGGTAACAGGACTAAAAAGACTTGGATTTGACAAAGTATTTGACACAAATACAGGAGCAGATTTAACCATAATGGAAGAAGCAAATGAATTTATAGAAAGAATACAAAATGGTGGAGTTTTACCAATGATTACATCTTGTAGTCCAGGATGGGTAAGATTTGCAGAAAAAAATTATGGGGATTTATTAGGACATTTATCAAGTTGTAAATCTCCACATCAAATGTTTGGTGCAATAATTAAATCATACTTTGCAGAAAAATATGGAATAGACAAAAACAAAATATGTACAGTATCTGTTATGCCATGTATAGCTAAGAAATATGAATGTACAAGACCAGAAATGGAAGTAGATGGAGTTCGAGATGTAGATTATGTAATAACAACAAGGGAATTAGCAAAAATGTTTAAACAAGCAAATATAGATTTTACACAATTAGAAGATAGCGAATTTGACAATCCAATGGGAGAAGCAAGTGGAGCAGGAGCAATTTTTGGAACAACAGGAGGAGTAATGGAAGCAGCAATAAGAACTGCTGTAGATACATTAGAAAATAAAAGTATAGACAATATAGAATATCATGAAATTAGAGGAGCAAAAGGAATAAAACAAGCAAACTTAAATATTGCTGGAAAAGAAATAAAAATAGCAGTTGCTAGTGGACTTGCAAATGCAAGAAAAATTATGGACGAAATAAAACAAGGCAAATCACCATATCATTTTATAGAAATAATGGCATGCCCAGGTGGGTGTGTAATGGGTGGTGGACAGCCAATAAAAAGTTCTAAAATAAGAGCAACAGTAGATGTAAGAAAGAAAAGAGCAGATGCAATTTATAAAATTGATGAAAAGAGTGTTATAAGAAAATCACATGAAAATCCTGTAATGAAGCAATTATATAAAGAATTTTTAGAAAAACCAGGAAGTCACATAGCACATAAATATTTACATACAAAATACACACCAAAACCAAAATATGATATATAGATAAATATATAAATAATAGGCTTATTTTAATAAGTCTATTATTTATTATAAATGAATAATAAATATAGTAATATAGAAATAATAAGCTAAAAAATTCCGTTCTCCAAGGCGTTTTAGATAAATTGGTTTTAAGAAATACTGAGACACACTATTCTTAGCAAAAGCATTGTGGCGCTGTCGCTTCTCAGGGTCGAACTCGTTTTTTATCTTATTATTTCTATATTCTCAAAAATAATTAAATTTAACAAATTAAATTCAACAAATATTTATAAAAAGATTGACATATGTCGTTTTTTTTGATAAAACATAAAAAACAATAAAAATAGGAGGAAAATATGAAGCATTTAATTGATATTAAAGATTTATCAGTACAAGAAATTGAAGAGTTAATAAAAGTAGCTAAAGATATTATGCAAAACCCTGAAAAATATTCAGAAAAATGTAAGCATAAGAAATTAGCTACTTTATTTTTTGAGCCAAGTACAAGGACAAGACTTAGTTTTGAAAGTGCTATGATTGAATTAGGTGGAAATGTAATAGGTTTTTCATCAGCTTCATCAAGTTCAACTGCAAAAGGCGAAAGTGTTTCAGATACAATTAGAACAGTAGGATGCTATAGTGATATTATTGCTATGAGACATCCAAAAGAAGGAGCACCATTAGTAGCATCAATAAAATCAACTGTACCAATAATAAACGCTGGAGATGGAGGACATAACCATCCAACACAAACATTAACAGACCTTTTAACTATATCATGTGAGAAAAAAAGATTAGATAATTTAACTATAGGATTATGTGGAGATCTAAAATTTGGAAGAACAGTACATTCTTTAATAACAGCAATGTCGAGATATAAAAATATAAAATTCATACTAATTTCTCCAGAAGAATTAAAAATACCAGAATATATAAAAGAAGAAATACTAGAAAAAAATAATATAGAATACGTAGAAACAAACGATTTAGAAAAATATATGAATGAATTAGACATTCTATATATGACAAGAGTACAAAAAGAAAGATTCTTTAATGAGGAAGATTATTTAAGATTAAAAGATTACTATATACTAAACAAAAATAAATTAGAAACAGCTAAAGAAGATTTATGTATAATGCACCCATTACCAAGAGTAAATGAAATAGCAACAGAAGTAGATGATGATCCAAGAGCATGTTATTTTAAACAAGTAAGATATGGAAAATATATAAGAATGGCATTAATATTAAAATTATTAGAAATAAAATAAAGCAAATTGTGACTTCTACAAACAAAGAAAGGAAATATAAAATATGAATATAGATAGTATAAAAAATGGTATAGTGATTGACCATATAAAAGCCAAAAAAGGTTTAGAAATTTATAATGCATTAAATTTAGGGGACTTAGATTGTTCAGTAGCAATAATAACCAATGCAAAAAGCAAAAAAATGGGCAAGAAAGATATTATAAAAATAGATAAAAGCATAGACTTAGATTTGGATATATTAGGATATTTAGACTCCAATATAACAATAAATATAATAAAAAATGATGAAAGAGTAGATAAATATCATGTAGAGCTACCAAAAGAAATAGTAAACACAATTAAATGCAAAAATCCAAGATGCATTACGGCACAAGAAACAGATTTAACACATGTATTTGTACTAACAGATAAAGATAAAAAAATATATAGATGTAAATATTGTGAAACAATAAAAGAAGAATAAAAAAACGCGAAATCTTAAATAATTGTTAAGATTTCGCGTTTTTTGAAAAAAATACTTTTAAATTCTTAAAATATATGATATAATATTTTTAATTGCATGAAAATAGGAAAAGAGGGAATATTTTGAAAAAAATAAAATTTTCAGTAATAATATGTGCATATAATGTAGAAAATTATGTAGAAGAATGTATAAACAGTGTATTAAATCAAACATATAAAAATTTTGAAGTTATAGTAGTAAATGATGCTTCAACTGATAGAACATTACTAAAATTGAAAAATTATAAACAATTAAAAATAATAAATAACAAGAAAAATGAAGGACTAGGAAAATGTAGAAATATAGCTTGCAGAAAAGCTGCGGGTGAATACATATTATATTTAGATGCAGATGATACTTTATATGAAAATACTTCTTTAGAAAAAATAAATGAAACAATAAAAGATGCCCCTGATATAGCGTATTTTGGGGTAAAATATATTGGAGGTAGTAATAAAGTATATTTGCCAAATGCTGAAAATTCTACAAAAGAAGCTAGAATTACTTGTGACATGCATTTCGCAGTTTCAAGTAAATGTTGGAAAAGAAAATTTTTAGAAGATAATAATATAAAATTTATAGAAAATATGTATTACGAGGATATGGTTTATTCCATAAAAGCGACAATATTGGCTAATAAAATTACATATGGAGAATTTCCAATATATAATTACATAAGAAATAGACAAGGAAGTATAATGTCTACACCAAACTTAAAAAGATGTTCAGATATGTATGTAATGTTATCTGAATTAATGAAATTATACGAAATGACACCAGAAAAATATAAACCATATTTGTTAACATTTATAAAAAAAGAGACTGAAAGTTTGCCAAAAAAAGTATGTTGTATATTAAAATCAATGAAAAACAATACTAATAATCCTGTTTTTGAAAAAAGAAATTATCAATATGACGCAACAGACGAAGAGGTTAATATATGACGACAATATATTTAGTAAGACATACTCAAACTATTGGAAATATAGAAAAAAGATTAACTGGTAGATGTGATTACGAAATAACACCTGAGGGTAAAAAATATATAACTACATTAGATAAAAAATTATCTAATGTAAAGTTTGATATTGCATATTGTAGCACATCTAAAAGAACAAGAAAAACTATTGAGAGTTTAGCAAATAAGAATAATATTCCAATAATAGAAAATGAAAATCTTTGTGAGATGTATTTTGGAATTTATGATGGATGGAAATGGGAAGATGTAAATAAAATTAACCCATTAATTAATCAAAAACATATAGAAACAAATGAAATAATGTGTATTCCACAACAAGAAACTACTGAAGAAGTAGGAAAAAGGATGTATTTAGAAATTTTAAAAATTTCTAGACAAAATGTTGGAAAAACAATATTAATATGTTCACATGGGGTTGCAATAGAAGCTTTCTTAAGAAAAATAACAAATGAAAATTTTACAGAAAAAGTAGAAGAATATAGTCAAAAAAATTGTAGTATAAACATAATAAAATATGATGAAAATATAGAGAAATTTTTTGTTGAAGTATTAAATGAGGTAATTATTTAATGCTTCAACAAAAAATTTGCAGAAAAATATACATAAAAGGAGGTATTTATGAAAAAAGTAATTTTAATTGGAGTGCCACATCATAGTAATTTAGGAGACCATGCAATTGCCATTGCAGAAAAAGAATTTATAGAAAAATACTTTCCAGACTATGAATATGCTGAAGTATCAGAAGAAAATGTAGAAAGATGTATAGAAAATATAAAAAAACACATATCAGATGATGACATAATTATGTTACATGGTGGTGGAAATCTAGGAGATAAATACCCATTCACTGAAAATGGAAGGAGAAAAGTTGTACAAACATTTCCTAACAATAAAATAATTGTATTTCCTCAAACAATGCATTTCAGTGATACACAAAATGGAATTGATGAATTAGAAAAAAGTAAAGAGATTTATGGTAATCATAAGGATCTTACATTTTTCGCTAGAGAGGAAAAAACATACGAAATTATGAGAAAAGAATTGAAGGATAATAAGATATATTTTTCGCCAGATATTGTTACAATACTTAATAAATCTTCAGATACAACAGCTTCAAGCAGAAAAGGAGCTTTAATAATCTTAAGAAATGATGAAGAATCAAAAATAAAAAATGAAACAAAAGAAAAAATAACTGATAGTGTAAAAAAATATTTTGATAAAATAGAATATACAGATACAGCAAAAGGTGGTACTATAATTCAGACGGAAAGAGAAGACAACCTAAACGAAATGTTAGACAAATATAGAGAAAGTGAATTAGTAATAACAGATAGATTGCATGGAATGATATTTGCAGCAATAACAGCAACACCATGTATAGCATTAGATAACTATAATCATAAAATAAAATATAGTGCAAAATGGTTTGAAAATTTAGGATATATTAAATATATAGATAGTGCTGAAAAAACTATAGAGATAGAAAATGCAATAAAAGAATTGAAAAATATGTCTAAAAAAACATATAATAATGATTTTGCAATAGATATATTTGATAAGATAATGGATGAGGTAATGTAATGAAAAAAATGAAAATATGTTTTATAATGCCAAATGTATTTCCAGTACCAGCAACACTAGGTGGAGCAACAGAAATGTTAATTACTAATTTTTTAAAAGAAAATGAGAAACAACATTTATTGGATTGTACTTGTGTTAGTATATATGAGAAAAATGCTGCAGATTTAAGCAAAGAATATAAAAATACAAATTTTATTTATATTAAAAATGATGAAAGAAAAAAAGAGGTAGATTTAACTTTCAATACAGTAGATGATACTTTTAAATCTTATATGGATAAAATTTATGATAAAATAAATGATACTATATATGATTTTATTATAGTTGAAGGCGGAGATATTACAGGATATGAATATTTAATAAACAAAATGCCAAATCAAAGATTTTTAGTACATATTCATGGAAATGTATTAGGAGATAATAAAATTAATAACAAAATATATGAATATTTTATAGCTATTAGTAAATATACCAAAAAATTAATAATGCAAGATAAAAAAATAAAAGAAGAAAAAATTAAACTGCTATATAATGGAATAGTAACTCAAGATTTTTCTAAAGAAGTTTCAAATGAGGAAAAACTACAATTGAAAAAAAAGTATCAAATAAATGAAAATGATACAGTTATAATGTTTTTTGGCAGAACAATAAAAGAAAAAGGAATTAAAGAATTAATAACTAGTTTTAAAGCTTTAAAAAACTTAAACAATGCAAAACTATTAATTGTTGGAAATTCTCATTATGCACAAGAAATAAAAACTGAATATGATTATGAACTAGAAAAGATATCAGAAGACGTTAAAGACAAAATTAAATTTACAGGTTATATACAGAATAGAGAATTATATAAAATACATGCAATATCCGATATTGTTGTATTACCATCTATGTGGGAAGAATTATTTGGATTAGTTTTAGTAGAATCAATGGCAAGTGGTTTACCAATAATTACAACAAGATCGGGAGGAATACCAGAAGTAGTTAATGAAAAATGTGCTTATATTCTAGAAAAAGATGATAATTTAATTGAAAATATGACTGAAAAAATGGATTATCTAATAGAAAATAAAGATATAAGAATAAAAATGGGACAAGAAGGAAAAAAACAAGCAAAAAAATTTGATATAGAACAATATTATAAAAATTTTATAAATATGCTAGAAGAAATAGTATAAAAAAGTAAATTTAAAATGATTTATAAAACTCCTTGCGAAAAAAATGTAGTAATGTTATTATAAAGTAAATATAAATAAAAATGTATGCAGGGGGTGAATATATGAAATACAAATGTACTGTATGTGGACATATATATGATGAATCTGCAGAAGGTGTAAAATTTGAAGATTTACCAGATGATTGGGTTTGTCCATTATGTGGAGTAGGAAAAGATATGTTTGAAAAAGTAGAAGAATAATAAAAACAAAAAGCAGATTAAATTTAATAATCTGTTTTTTGTTTTTATAAGCATTTTAAAATTGCTTATTACTCATAAATAAATAATATAAGAATAAGATGTATAAAATAAAAAAAATGTGTGTACAAAAAGAAGATTTAGTTATATAATAGCATTGGAAAAATGTAAGTACAGGGGGAAAGTATATGGAATTAAAAGAAATTTTAATTGGTATAGAAGGAATTAAAGCAAAAGGAAACATAGAATTAAATATAGAAAATGTAGATTCAGATTCAAGAAATATAAAGAACAATGGAATGTTTATAGCAATACAAGGATTTGAGACAGACGGAGTAGAGTATATTCCAAATGCAATAGAAAATGGTGCAAAAGTAATAATGGTACAAGAAACAGTTGATATAAAAAAATTAAACATACCAGAAGATGTTACATTACTTGTAGTACCAGATACAAGAATAGCTCTTGCTACTTGTGCATGTAATTTTTATAATAATCCATCAAGAAAGTTTAAATTAATAGGTGTAACAGGAACAAAAGGAAAAACTACAACAACATATATGATTAAAAGAATATTAGAAAAACAAGGTAAAAAGGTTGGACTTATTGGAACAATAGCAATATATATAGGAGATAAATTAATAGAAGAAAGTTCAAGAACAACTCCAGAAAGTATAAAACTACAAAAAATATTTGCACAAATGGTAGAAGAAAAAGTAGACGTAGTAGTTATGGAAGTATCTTCTCAAAGCTTAAAATTACATAGAGTGGATGGATGTGATTTTGATATAGGAATATTCACAAATTTAGCACAAGAGCATATAAGCAAAAATGAACATCCAGATATGCAAGATTATTTTGAGTCAAAATTAAAATTATTTAATATGTGTAAAGTTGCATATATAAATGCAGATGATATACATGGAGCAAAAATTCCAAAACTTGTAAGTTGCCCTGAAATTAGTACATATGGAATAGATAATTTTTGCAATACACTTGCAAAAGATATAACAATAACAAACTCATATGTTGATTTTAAAGTAAAAATAGATAATAAAAATGAAAGAATAAAAGTAGATATACCAGGAAGATTTAGTGTATATAATTCACTTGCAGCAATATGTGCAACAACAAAATTAGGTGCAAATGCGGATAACATAAAAGAAGCATTAGAGACAGTAAAAGTACCAGGAAGAAGTGAACTTGTAGATAATAAAAAAGAATTAGTTATAATGATAGATTATGCTCATACACCAGAAAGTTTAGAAAGTATATTACAAGCAGTTAAATCATACACAAAAGGAAGAGTAATTTCAGTATTTGGATGTGGTGGAGATAGAGACCCAATAAAAAGACCACTTATGGGAGAAGTATCTGGCAGAGTTGCAGATTATACAATAATTACAAGTGATAATCCAAGAACAGAAGATCCAGATAAAATAGTATCTCAAATTGAAGTTGGAATAAAAAAGACAAAAGGGCAATATACATGTATTACAGATAGAAAAGAAGCAATAAAACAAGCTATATTAATGGCAAATAAGAAAGACATAATAGTATTAGCAGGAAAAGGTCATGAACCATATCAAGAAATTAATCATGTAAAACATCCATTTGATGAAAGAATAATAGTAAAAGAAATAATAGAAGAAATTATGCAAAAAGAAAAAACGAAGGGTGAGTAAATTGAGTTTTCAAATAAAGATATTACTTATGTCATTTATAGCAACAGTAGCACTTTCAATAGTAGTAATACCAATATTAAAAAAATTAAAAATAGGGCAAATAGAAAGAGAAGATGGACCAGAATCGCATTTGGGTAAACAAGGAACTCCTACTATGGGAGGAGTAATAATAGCAATAGCAATTGTATTATTACTAATATTTCTAATTTGGGATTATTCAAAACCAGGTAATGATACACAAATAGCAAAAAAACTTATACCAATTGCTATAGTAACATTAGGATTTGGTTTAATTGGTTTTATAGATGATGCTAAAAAACTAATTTTTAAGAATACAAAAGGATTAAAACCAGCTTACAAAATGTTTGGCTTGCTAATAATTTCAGTAGGTTATACTATATATTTAATAAACGGATTAAACTTAGGAACAGCAACATATATACCATTTTTAAAAATATATATTACACTTCCTATATGGTTTTATATACCATTTTCAATATTTGTAATGTTAGGTACAACAAATGCTGTAAACTTAACAGATGGAGTAGATGGTCTATCACCATCAATATCAGCAATTATAGTTACTTGTCTAACTGTTATTGCAATAATGTTAGATGTAAAAGAAATAATAATATTTGGAACTGTTGTAATAGGAGTATGTTTAGGATTTTTATTGTTTAATATGCATCCTGCAAAAGTATTTATGGGAGACACAGGTTCATTGCTATTAGGAGGAGTTATCTCATCTATGGCATTATATTTAAAGCTTCCTATAATATTATTAATAGTAGCAATAATTCCAGTATTAGAAACATTATCTGTAATATTACAAGTAGTTTATTTTAAGAAAACAGGAAATAGAATTTTCAAAATGGCACCATTACATCACCATTTTGAATTATGCGGTTGGGGAGAAAATAAGGTTGTATCAGTATTTAGTATTTGCACATTAGTAACTTCAATCATATCAATACTTGCTATTTAAAAAAGGAGAAGATAATTAATGCAAAATAATTCCAAAAAACGTATAGAATTTAATTTTGATTTTATATTATTTATAACAGTATTAATATTGTTATCTATTGGAATAGTAATGGTATTATCTGCAAGTTCTCCACAAGCATTATCAGAGAGTGGTAATAGCTATACATATGTAACAAAACAAGCGATATTAGGTTTAATAGGAATAGGATTAATGTTATTTATTTCTACAGTTGATTATAGAAAATATATGAAATTTGCAGTTTTAGGATATATATTTTCTATAATAATATCATTAGCAGTTGCTATACCAACACTTGGTGCAGAAACAAAAGGAGCAACAAGATGGCTTGACTTAGGTTTTATTAGTTTTCAACCATCTGAGATAGCAAAAATTCTTTTGATAATTTTTTATGCAGCCTTGTTAACTAAATATAAAGATAAAATAAAAACATTAAAATACGGTTTTATAATTCCATTTGGTTTTATTATACCAGTGGCACTTATTTTAGTATTATTACAAGACCATTTAAGTGTTACTCTTTTAATAATTATGGTGATATCAATAATGATGCTTATGGCAGGAACTAGATTTTTACATTTTTTTTCAATAGGTTCAATTGCAGCAATTTTTGGTGCTGGAGGAATGTATGCAATAGCAAAAATTACAGGAAAAGGAGCATACAGAATTGATAGACTTACTACATTTTTAAATCCGTGGAGTGACCCTACAGAAAGTGGATGGCAAATAATACAAAGTTTATATGCTATAGGTTCAGGAGGATTATTTGGAGTAGGATTAGGAGAAAGTAAACAAAAATTTTTATATCTTCCAGAACCACACAATGATTTTATCTTCTCTATATTAGCTGAAGAATTAGGATTTGTTGGATGTGCTATAGTTATAATATTATTTGCAATATTTATTTGGAGAGGCTTACTTATTGCAATGAAAGCTCCAGATATGTTTGGAAGCTTATTAGCAGTAGGAATAACAAGCTTAGTAGGTTTACAAGCAATAATGAATATAGCAGTTGTTACATCATCAATGCCAAATACAGGTATACCATTACCATTTTTTAGTTATGGTGGAACAGCACTTGTAATATTACTGTGTGCAGTTGGAATATTACTGAATATATCTAAATCAATAAAAAAAGCATAATTAAAGGTTGAAAAAGAATTTATATTAATTTAATAGGTAAATTCTTTTTCAATCTTAGTTTGTACATATGGAAGGAATGATAAAAATATGAAAGTTATTATGACAGCAGCAGGAACAGGAGGACATATAAATCCAGCAATAGCAATTGCAAATAAAATAAAAAAAGAACAACCAAGTTCAGAAATAATTTTTATAGGAACAAATAGAGGATTAGAAACAGATTTAGTACCAAGAGCAGGGTATGAACTAAAAACGATAGAAGCATATGGATTAAGCAAAAAAATAAGTATATCAACAATAAAAAATACTATAAAAACAATAAAAGGAATTTCACAAGCAAAAAAAATTATAAAAGAATTCAAACCAGATGTAATAATAGGAACAGGTGGATATATTTGTGGGCCTGTAATGCTTGCAGGAGCTAAACAGAACATACCAACAATTTTACATGAAAGTAATGCATTTCCAGGAAAAGCTGTAAAAATGTTATCTAGAAAAATAGATAAAATATTGGTGGGGTTTGAAATTGCAAAAAGCAGAATAAAAAAAGCTAATAGTGTTGTAGTAACAGGTAATCCTACAAGAATAAAAACAAATAGAATTACAGAAGATCAAAAAAATAAATTATTAAAAGGATTAGGATTTTCAAATGATAAACCTTTAATATTAATATTTGGGGGAAGTCAAGGGGCAAAAGCCATTAATGATACAATAATTCCACTTATTAATAAAAAATTAAATAGTAATTATCAAATAATGTGGGCACCAGGACCAAAACAATATGAAACAGTAAAAGAACAAATAAAAGTAAATACAAACAATGTAAAAATAGTTCCATATATATATAACATGGAAGAAACATTAAATGCTTGTGATTTAGTTATAGCAAGAAGCGGAGCGATGACAATTACAGAACTTGCAAGAGTAGGAAAACCGGCAATATTTATACCATTACCAAATGTAAGTAATAATCATCAAGAATATAATGCGGAAGTTTTAAAAAATATTAATGCAGCAGAAATAATAAAAGAAGATAATTTAAGTCCAGAAATTTTGAACAAACAAATTCAAGACTTAATAAAAGATAAAAACACATTAAAACAAATGGGAGAAAATGCAAGAAAAATAGATATACAAAATGTTGAAGAAAAAATATATGAAGAAATAGAAAAAACAATTAAAAATAAAACTGAAAAGGTTAATAGAAACTAAAAATAGGGATAGTAAGATAAGAAAAAATTAGATTTATAGAGAGTAAAATATATTAGAATGTGTTATGTTTTTTATAACAAATTCTATGATAGAATTCTTTATCTTATTATTCCTATTATTTCGTTTAATTATTTTTTTTACAAATATATTGAAAAATTTTTTATTATAGTCTAGAATATGATAAGTAAAAATAAAGAAAAGGAATGATAATAAACATGGCTGATAAATTAATTATAGTGGAATCACCAGCAAAGGCTAATACTATAAAAAAGTTTTTAGGTGGTAATACAAAAGTAATTGCATCAATGGGTCATATAAGAGATTTACCTAAGTCAAAATTAGGAGTAGATGTAAAAAATAATTTTGAGCCTGAATATATAAATATTAGAGGTAAGGGAGATTTAATAAAATCATTAAAAAAAGAAGCAAAAAATGCTAAAAAAGTATATATTGCAACCGACCCTGACCGTGAAGGAGAAGCAATAGCATGGCATTTAGCACATATATTAGAAATAGATGAAAAAGATGCATTAAGAGTTACATTTAATGAAATCACAAAAGGTGCAGTACAAGAAGCAATTAAAAACCCAAGAAATATAGACATGAATTTAACAGATGCCCAACAAGCAAGAAGAGTTTTAGATAGAATAGTTGGATACAAAATAAGTCCAGTATTATGGAAAAAAGTAAGAAGAGGGCTATCAGCAGGTAGAGTTCAATCAGTAGCAGTAAAATTAATAGTAGACCGTGAAGAAGAAATAGAAAAATTTATACCAGAAGAATATTGGAATATATATGCAACATTAAAAGATAAAAAATCAAAGAAGAATTTTATAGCTAAATTTTATGGAAAAGATAACAAAAAAATGGACATACATACAAAAGAAGAGGTAGATGAAATATTAAAAAACATAGACAATTCTCAGTATATAGTTAAAGAAGTAAAAAAATCTGAAAAGAAAAGAACACCAGCACCACCTTTTACAACAAGTACAATGCAACAAGAAGCATCAAGAAAATTAGGATTTACATTAAAAAAGACAATGTCTGTAGCACAAGGATTATACGAAGGTGTAAAAGTTCCAGAAAAAGGTACTGTAGGTCTTATTACATATATGAGAACAGACTCAACAAGAATTTCAGAAGTAGCAAGACAAGAAGCAAAAAAAGAAATAGTAAAAACATATGGTGAAGAATACTACGAAAACAGATATTACAAAACAAAACAAGATGCACAAGATGCACATGAAGCTATACGTCCAACATATATAGATATAGAACCAGACTCTGTAAAAGAAGCTTTAACTAAAGACCAATATAAATTGTATAAATTAATATATAATAGATTTATAGCAAGTCAAATGGCATCAGCAATTTATGATACAACTTCAGCAACAATTGATGCTAATAATTACACTTTCAAAGCAAGTGGACAAAATATTAAATTTAAAGGATTTATGGTTTTATATGTAGAAGGAAAAGATGATGCTCAAGAAGAAGAAAATTCTAGTATACCAGAATTAAAAGAACAACAAGTTGTAGAAAAACAAAAAATAGAGCCAAAGCAAAGCTTTACAGAGCCACCACCAAGATATACAGAAGCAAGTTTAGTAAAAGCATTAGAAGAAAAAGGAATAGGAAGACCAAGTACATATTCACCAACAATAACGACTATTTTAGAAAGAAGATATATAGAAAAACAAGCAAAACAATTAGTTCCTACAGATTTAGGAAAAATAGTAAATAAACTTTTAATAGAAAATTTCAAAGATGTAATAAATGTTGAATTTACTGCAGAAATGGAAAATGAATTTGATAAAATAGCAGAAGGAAAACAACAATGGAGGAAAGTAATAAAAGAATTTTATACACCATTTGAAAAAGTAGTAGAAAAAGTAGAAAAAGAATTAGAACATGTAGAATTACAAGAAGAAGTTACAGACATACCATGTGAAAAATGTGGAAGAATGTTAGTTGTAAAATATGGGAAATATGGAAAATTTCTTGCATGTCCAGGTTATCCAGAATGTAAAAATGCAAAACCATTTATAGAAACAATAGATGTACCATGCCCAAAATGTGGTGGAAAAGTACAAATAAGAAAAACTAAAAAAAGAAAGAATTACTATATATGTGAAAATAATCCAGATAGTTGTGATTATATATCATGGAACAAACCAAAAGTGGGCGAGAAATATGAACCACAAGAAGTTGACATAGAAGAAAGTAAAGCTAAAACGAAAAGTAAAAAAAGAACCAAAAAAGTTAATAAATAATAAAAATTTAAGGCTTATCCTACATTAGTTAGGGTAGGCCTTTGAAAGTTAACAAAACAAAAACATAAAGGTTAGAAAAAATATTGTAAAAATGAAAATATACTGAAAACTAGCCACTGCGGCATGATATATATTTTTTTTGTGCTGTAGTTGAAGAAAAATTATATATCATGCACAGCAAAGTGGGAAAAAAATGAAATAAAAACCAATAGAAATAATAAGATAAAAAACGAGTTCGACCCTGAGAAGCGATAGCGCCATAATGCTTTCGCTAAGAATAGTGTGTTTCTGTATTTTTTAAAACCACTTTATCTATAACGCCTTGGAGAACGGAATTTTTTATCTTATTATTTCTATTGATAATAAAAATCTCATTATAAATTTATAAATAATTTCTTTAAAAGTATACACAAATAGCAAAATTGGTGATATAATAGTAGGCATATTTTAGAGCGAGGTAAAATATGTCAGATATAGAAATTAATGTAGAAAATACGCATAAATTTAAGGAAAATTATATAGAATTTAAAGATTTAATAAATACATTTTATAACGAACAAGATGAACTAACACAAGTACAAAAATCAAAAGTTACAAAAATTCTAGATAAAAATGTAAAAATTATTCCTAAAATTATATATAATCAGTATTCACCAGAATTAAAAGTTGAATTTAAATTAGGAAATTCAAAACAAATGTATAAAATAAAAGATTTAAGCATATTTTACGATAATATGCAAAAGGAAGAAGTATGTCAATATGGAGCAAAATTAGAATTTTTACATACTAGAGAATCTTTTAATAAAGATAGTTTAGAATTATTAGACTTTATATTAAAACATGCAGAAATAATAAAGTATGTAAATAATTATTCTAGCAATGTATATAGAACATATGGAGGCATGTTAAATAATAGTGCAATCATATTAAATAATTCTAGTTTAGATGAATTATTTAATATATTAAACGGAAAAGAAATTGTTTTCGAAAAAGATTATGTACCAGAAGAGGTAAAATTCGTAGACAAAAATCCAAATATAAAATTTGAATTAGAAAAAGTAAATGAAGAGGAATATAAATTAATTAGTAGTATAGACACATATAATACATATAATATTTTTGAAGGAAAAGATTATACATATTTTTTAATGGATAATAAATTTTATAGATGTGAAAATTCATATAATGAAACGACACTAAAATTATTAGATGTATTTAAAAGAAATTTTACGAGAGAGATAAAATTCAATAAAAAGCAATTGTCTAATTTTTTTACTATAGTATTACCAAAAGTAGAAAATGATATAATATTAAATACCATAGATGAAGAAGAATTAGAAAAGTACTTACCACAAAAATTAATAGTAAAATTATTTTTAGAATTTAACGAAAAAAATTATGTTGTTGCAACAATAAAATTTTGTTATGGTAAAATAGAATTTAATCCACTAAACGAAGCACCAAAAATACCAAGAAATGCATTAGAAGAAGCTAAAAGTTTAAACATGCTAAGGCAGACAGGCTTTATGCTAGATAAAAAAAATTTAAAATTTGTTCTTTCAGATAATCAAAGAATTTATGAATTCTTATCACAAGATATAACAGAATATATAAAAAAATTTGAAATTTTAGCAACTGAAGAATTTAAACAAAAGCAGATACGCCAGCCTAAAATTAGTAATTTAGGAGTTAAAATTAATAATAATTTATTATCTATTAATTTAGAGGGGTTAAACTTTGATAAATCAGAATTATCAGAAATTTTAAAACAATATAATTTAAAAAAGAAATTTTATAGATTAAAAGATGGAACCTTTTTATCTCTAGAAGACAACGAAGATATAGAATTTATTAATAATTTAATAGAAGGAACAGAAGTTAATTATAAAGATATAACCCAAAACGATATACAACTACCAATTTATAGAAGTTTATATTTAAATAAAATACTTGAAAAAATTAATAAAACTAATATTAACAAAAGCGCAGATTATGACAACATGGTAAAAACAATAGATGACAAGGAAAATATAGGAGAAGTAAAAATACCACAGCAAATAAAAAATGTTTTAAGAAATTATCAAAAAGTAGGATATAAATGGTTAAATACATTAGAAAATTATGGATTTTCAGGAATACTAGCAGATGATATGGGATTAGGAAAAACTATTCAAATAATAGCTATAATATTAAATTATATTAATAATGAAAAAACAAATAAATTACCAATAATGGTAGTGTGCCCAAGTTCACTTGCATTAAATTGGAAAAACGAAATAGAAAAATTTACTACAGATATTAAAACTTTAGTAATGTCCGGAAATGCAAAAAATAGAAAAAGCCAAATAGAAAGCTTAAAAGACTATGATGTTGTGGTTACATCATATGATTTATTAAAAAGAGATATAGATATATACAAAAACATTGACTACGAATTTAGGTATGTAATTGCTGATGAAGCACAATATATCAAAAATAGTAATACACAAAATGCAAAAGCTATAAAACAAGTAAAGTCTCAAATAAGATATGCATTAACAGGAACACCTATAGAAAATTCTCTATCCGAATTATGGTCAATATTTGATTTTTTAATGCCAGGCTATTTATTCAGCTATAATAAATTTAAAGAAAAGTATGAAAACTCTATAATAAAAGAAGAAAATAATGAAACAATGCAAAAATTAAAAATGGAAATAGAACCATTTATATTAAGAAGAACTAAAAAACAAGTATTAACAGAATTGCCAGATAAAACTGTAACAATTTTAAATAATGAAATGCAAGATGAACAACAAAAAATATATTTATCATTTTTATCACAAGCAAGAAAAGAATTAACACAAGAAATCGAAGAAAATGGAATAGAAAATAGTAAAATAAAAATATTGTCATTACTAACAAGATTGCGTCAAATTTGTTGCCATCCAAGTATATTTATGGAAGATTACAAAGGACAGTCAAGTAAATTAAATCAATGTATAGAAATTATAGAAGATGCAATGCAAAGCGGTCATAAGATATTACTGTTTTCTAGCTATACATCAGTTTTTGGCTTAATAGAAAAAGAATTAAAAAAACGAAATATAGAGTACTTTAAATTAACTGGTCAGACAAAAGTAAATAATAGACTTGAACTTGTAGAAGAATTTAATAAAAATCCAAATATAAAAATATTTTTAATATCTTTAAAAGCCGGAGGAACAGGACTAAATTTAACAGGAGCAGATATGGTAATACACTATGATCCATGGTGGAATATATCAGCAGAAAATCAAGCTACAGATAGAGCATATAGAATAGGACAGAAAAACAATGTACAAGTTTACAAGCTTATTACCAAAAATTCTATAGAAGAAAAAATTTATGAATTACAAGAAAAAAAGGCAAAATTAATTGAAAATGTATTAGACACTAGAATGTCATTTATAAATAGATTATCTAAAGAAGACATTATGAAACTTTTTGAATAAGAAAAAATCCCCTTTAGCATATTGCTATAGGGGGATTTTAAAGTAAAATATTTGCATTATAGAAAGGAAAGTAATTACAATGGAAGAAGTAATAATAATTGGTGGTGGACTAGCAGGATGTGAAGCAGCATATCAAATTGCTAAAAGAGGAATTAAAGTGAAATTATATGAAATGAAACCACATAAATTTTCTGAAGCACATTCAAACGAAAATTTAGCTGAAATTGTATGTAGCAATTCATTTAAATCTAATTTATTAACAAATGCATGCGGATTGTTAAAAGAAGAACTAAGAATATTAGACTCTTTGTTAATAAAGTGTGCTGATGAAACTTCAGTTCCAGCAGGTCAGGCATTAGCTGTAGATAGAGAAAAATTTTCAGAATTAGTTACAAAAATAATAAAAGAAAATACAAATATAGAAGTAATTAATGAAGAAGTAACTACAATCCCAAAAGATAAAGTTGTAATTATAGCAACAGGTCCGTTAACTTCTAAAAACTTAGAAAAAGAAATAATAAAATATACAGGAACAGAGGAACTTTTCTTTTTTGATGCGGCAGCACCAATAGTAGAGAAAGAAAGTATAGATTTTAATATAGCTTTTTGGGGAAATAGATATGAACAGGAAAGACAAAAAGATGAAGATGAAACTAATTGGAGAGACAGAATTAAAATTCAAGAAAAAAGTTATATTAATTTACCAATGAATAAAGAAGAATATGAACAATTTGTAAATGAATTAATAAATGCAGAAATTACAACATTACATGACTTTGAAAAAAAAGAAATATTTGAAGGATGTATGCCAATAGAAATAATGGCAAAAAGAGGACTAGATACATTAAGGTTTGGCCCATTGAAACCAGTGGGCTTTACAGATTTAAGAACAGGTAAAAGACCATATGCAGTGGTACAGTTAAGACAAGATAACGAAAATGGTACTTTATTTAATATGGTAGGATTCCAAACAAATTTAAAATTTGGAGAGCAAAAAAGGGTATTTAGCAAAATTCCAGGCTTACAAAATGCAGAGTTTATAAAATATGGAGTTATGCATAGAAATACATTTATAAATTCTCCTAAATTATTGGATGCCACATATAATTTAAAAAATAATGATAATATATTTTTTGCAGGTCAAATAACAGGAGTGGAAGGATATGTAGAATCTATTTCATCTGGAATGATTGCAGGAATAAACGCATCACAAAGAATTAAAGGAAAAAGTAAAGTGATTTTTAATAATGAAACAATGATAGGTGCACTTGCAGAATATATTTCTTCTGAAAATGAAAAATTTCAACCGATGAATGCTAATTATGGAATATTACCACAATTAGAAGAAAAAATTAAAGATAAAAAACTAAGATATGAAAATTTATCGAATAGAGCAATAGACCATATTAAAAATTATGTAAACGAAAATAGTTGACGAAAAATACAAAATATGGTAAAATAATAAGAGTATAGCCTTTTTATGGTTAAATATGAGAAAGTTTTTATTAAGAAAGGAAATTAAATAATATGAAAAATGATAAATTAGAAGAAGCATTAAACAAATTTGAAGAAATAAATGCTAAAATATCTGATTTAGATGAAATAGAAAAAGAGGATTATGCAGATGAATTAGAAGCAGCTAAAGCAGAAGCAATAGAAGAAGCAAAAAAAGAATTAAAAGAGATAGAAGAAGAAAAGAAAAAATTAGAAAAAGAAGTTAAAAAAACATATAATTCAAAAATACGTGAATTAGAAGAAATGCGTATCTATGAAGGAAATGCAGATAAAAGAGAACAATTAGAAGAAAAAATAAACAATATAAAGGAAGAAAAAGAAACAAAATTAGAAGTATTAAATGAAGCATTAATAGAAAAAGAAGAAAAGCTATTAGATAAAATAGAAGAAAAAGGATTACATGACACAGATATTGGATTAAGAAGAAATACTAAGGGAATAAAAAAAGTAAAAACTAAAAATTCAATTGTTTTAAAGATTATAGCATTTTTAACTTCAAAATTTAAGTTTTTTAAAGATAAAAAAGTTTATAAATCAAATGACAGAAAATTAAGAAGAATTATTGAAAAAGCCATGAATAAAAAAGAAGAGGAATTAGAAGAAATAGCAGAAGAGGACTTAAGTGAGAAAATAATAAAAGAAACTGAAAAACAAATTGAAACTCATGAAAAAGAATCAAACCAAAAAGAAAAACAACCAAAAGAAGAAAAACAACAAAAAACAAAACCATCAATTGAATTTAGTATAAATTCTGGAAAATATATATTAACAGATGAAAAAGGACAAAAACACGAAAAAGATTTTGACAAAAATTCATTTACAGAACAAGCAAAAGAGGAATTTGCAAAAGAAATTGCTTCTAAAATAGCTGAAGCAAAAAGAGAAAAATTTAGATATAAAATACAATGGCTTACAAATGTAGCAGATAAAAATGTATTTGATTTATTAACCGAAGCAGATAAGAATAATAAATCTAGAATGGCAGAAAAATATTTAATGGCAATATTAGCTAAAAAAGGAGAAAACCAAAAATATATGCCAGTAAATTTGAAATATAATTTAGTATTAGACTCAAAAATGCCATTTAAAAAAGAAGAAGTAAAAGACATACTTGAACTAGCAGAAGGACAATCTAAAATGGGAATTGCTACAATAGAAAACAAGGTTATAAAAAAAGAAGATATTAAACCAAAAAATGAAGTTAAACAAGAAAATAATGAAAAAGATATTAAACCAACAGAAAAAGAAAAATTAAGAGTAGATTTCTCATTGAAAAAAGGTATATATAAATTAGTAGATAAAAATGGATTAGTATACGAAGCAGAACTTAATAACGAATTATTAACAAAAGAAGCAAGAGGAAAATTTGCAATTGAAATGCTAGAAACATATTATAAAAACCCAACAGTAGAACAAATTCAAGCTGTAAAAGAATTTGCAAAAACTGCAGATATAAGTTTATTTGGATTATATGAAATATATGATAGAGAAAATAATACACATTTTGCAAAACAATATATGGACTCACAAATAAGTATGCAACAAAAATTTGATGAAAAAGCTAAAGTGGAAATGCCAACAGATGTTGTGTATAATATTGAAAAAAGAGCAAACAAAAAAGGAATATTAAAACTATATTCAAGAAAAGAAGAAAAGCAAATAGAAAAAATGGCAAAATCTCAAGAAAAATTACAATTAGCAGAAGTAATAAGAGATCCAAAAATGAAGTTATGGAAGAGAATATCATTAGCATTAGGAATAGCAGGAACTGCAACAGCATTAGGTGTTGGTACTGCAAAAGTTGCAAGTAACATAGAGAAGTCTCAAGAAAGAGAAGTTATAGATTTTACTGAATTTAATAAAACAGAAGAAGTAAAAGAAAAACCACAAAAAGCAACAAATGCATTTAAAGAATCATTGGAAGTATCACAAGAAAAAATAGATGAGATGTTGGAATATAAGGAAAATACAGAAACATTAAATAAAGATATTAATTCTGCACAAATTGAAGAAGAAAAAGCTAAAGTGGGAATTGGAAGTAAAGCAGTATTAGAAGAAGGTACATACTATTATAATAGCAATTTAGATGGACCTATAGGAAAAATGGAAAATAGAGATAGTAAAGATGTAGAAATTAATTTAATCGCAGTAATAGGAGAAGACGGAGAAATGAAACACTGCTTAACAAAAGGAAATATGGACGAAATATTAAAGGAAAATCCAAATTCAAAAATAATAGTACACATAGCTAATAAAGATGGAGATTTGGGATGGATACCTTATGAAAATGTAAAAGGAAACTTTGAACAAAATATTAATAAAGAAGTAGAAGATGATTTTGTAAAATAATTTGCAAAAAGAAAGAATTGTTATAAATTCTTTCTTTTTTTACAAATTATAATAAAATATTTCATAAATAATTGACTTAAAATTGATATTATGAGAAAATATAATAAGATACGGAGGATAAAATATGATAGATGGAAGAGAAATTATATTTAAGCAAAATATAAAGACACTTGAAGATTTACAAAATAAAATACTTTTAACAACTTCTGAAGAAGAAAAAAATAAAATATTAGAAGAATTAGAGTTAGCAAAGCAAAAAACAATAACTAGTGAAAAAATAACTTTAAAACAATTACATAAGTTAATAGAAGAAAAACAAAAAATGATAGAAGAACACTTCAAGCAAAGAATAAGCGAATTACAAAATCAAAAAAATTCAACTCAAGACGAAAAAGAAAAGCAAAAAATAGAATTTGAAATTGAAAAATATACAACAGTAATAGAATCAAAAAAAGTAGAATTAGATGATATTTCTGTTAAATATCAAGCAAAATTATTAAATGAAGTAGAAAAATTTAATATATATGCAAAAGATTTAAGAGAAAATCCAGAAGAAGAACTAGAAGTAGAAAAAGAAAGAAAAGAGCCGCATACTATTGTTAATGTAAATACTGGAATGTATACAATGACTGATGCTAAAGGCCAAAAATATGAAAGAAAAATAAATAAAAGATTAATAACCGAAGAAGCTAAATATAAATTTGCACAAGAAGTATTAAAAAAATATGTAATGCAACTTATGGATGATAAATTAGAAGAATTTGCATTTGAAAAAGAATTAGAAAAATATATATTAGAAGGTCCGTACAAAAAAACAAGTAGGGCACAAATAAAACAAGAATACCTAAATGAAAATAGAGACGAAATTGCAGATGAAGCTTTTAATAATTATAAAAAATATGAAGAAAGTTTTATAAATATAGCAGAAAATGCAGATATAAATTATTATTTATTATGTGATAAATATGATAAAGAAAATAAAACCAATTATTCAGAAAGATATTTGCAAGCAATTTCAACAAAATCAAAAGATTTTATGCCAACGACACTTACATATGAAATTTCAAATGAAAAAATAAAAGGAACAAAAGATATTAAGAAATATTTAACCGAAATAGCACATAAACAAGAAGGAATTGGAATAGTTGAAATTGACCAAGAACCTAAAATTAGTATCTGGCAAAAAATAGCAAATTTCTTAAATAAGAAAAAACAATTAGCTCTTCCAGAATCAATAGAAATACCAGAAGAAAATATGGAACATTTAAAAGTAACAGATGACCAATTAATACAAAATGATGAAAAATCTAAATCACCAGAACAATCCGAAATAGAAAAAAAAGGACATGATGAAGAACAATTATAAAGTACTAAAAATTGTTTGACAATTAGGGAAATAAGTGATACAATAGTAACCGCAAGTAAATTGCTAAAATTTAACAATTTATTTGCGGTTATTTTTCTTTTTATAAAAGTTAAGATTTCCGTAAGTAAATTTAATATTTAAATAAATAGGAGGTGAAATTTAAGTGCCAACAATTAATCAATTAGTAAGAAAAGGAAGAAAAAGTTCTACATCAAAATCAACAGCACCAGCATTACAACATGGTTACAATTCAAAAAACAAAACTGTAACTAATTCAAGAGCACCACAAAAAAGAGGTGTGTGCACAGTTGTAAAAACAGTAACACCTAAGAAACCAAACTCAGCATTAAGAAAAGTTGCCAGAGTTAGACTTTCAAATGGTTTTGAAGTAACATCTTATATTCCAGGTATAGGACACAACCTACAAGAACACAGTGTTGTTTTAATAAGAGGTGGTAGGGTAAAAGATTTACCAGGTGTTAGATACCATATTATAAGAGGAACTTTAGATACAGCAGGGGTTAAAGACAGAATGCAAGCTCGTTCTAAATACGGAGCAAAAAAACCAAAAAAATAAAATTCAAAAATTAGAATTTAGTGCTAACTCTTACTAAACTTTAAGGTACTTAAATTTAGAATAGATAGCACTATACGGAAAAGTAAAAAAGCTTTTCAGAGTACCTAAATACTTAAGGTATAAGTATTAAATTATAAGGAGGGAAGAATAGTGCCAAGAAAAGGATATATAGCAAAAAGAGATGTGCTTGCAGATCCAATATATAATAGCAAAGTTGTTACTAAATTAATAAACAACATAATGCTAGATGGTAAAAAATCTATAGCACAAAAAATAGTATATGGTGCATTTGATATTATAAAAGAAAAAGAACAAAAAGATCCATTAGAAGTTTTTGAAGCAGCATTAGAAAATGTAATGCCTGTTCTTGAAGTAAAAGCTAGACGTGTTGGTGGTGCAACTTACCAAGTACCACTAGAAATTAGACCTGAAAGAAGACAAACATTAGGTTTAAGATGGCTTGTAACATATGCAAGAAATAGACATGAAAAAACAATGGCTGATAAATTAGCTAATGAAATAATAGATGCAACAACAGGAAATGGTGGAGCATTCAAGAGAAAAGAAGAAATGCACAGAATGGCAGAAGCTAATAAAGCATTTGCACATTATAAATGGTAAAATTAAAAGTTTATTAACTATAAAAATGTTAATAATACAAATGTAAAAATGAAATAAAATTTTCTATCGAAAAACTTATAAAACTTAAGTTTTCATAGAAGAAAAAGGAGGAAAAAAAGTGGCAAAAAGAGAAGTTTCATTAGAGATGACCAGAAATATAGGAATAATGGCTCATATAGATGCAGGAAAAACAACAACAACAGAAAGAATACTTTTCTATACTGGTAGAGTTCACAAAATAGGAGAAACTCATGAAGGTGCAGCTACAATGGACTGGATGGCTCAAGAACAAGAAAGAGGTATAACAATTACATCTGCTGCAACAACAGCACGTTGGTTAGATCACAGAATTAATATAATAGACACTCCTGGACACGTTGATTTCACAGTTGAAGTACAAAGATCATTAAGAGTATTAGATGGTTCTGTAACAGTATTCTGTGCAAAAGGTGGAGTTCAACCACAATCAGAAACTGTTTGGAGACAAGCAGACAAATATCATGTTCCAAGAATGGCATATGTAAATAAAATGGATATTACAGGTGCAAACTTCTTAGGATGTGTTGAGCAAATGAAAGAAAGATTAAATGCTAATGCTGTTCCAATTCAATTACCAATTGGTGCAGAAGATACATTCCAAGGAATAGTTGATTTAATAAAAATGAAAGCATATATTCATAAAGATGATTTAGGAAAAGAAATAGAAGAATTAGAAATTCCTGATGATTTAAGAGCTCAAGCAGAAGAATATAGAGAAAAAATGATTGAAGCTGCTGCAGAGCAAGATGATGAATTAATGATGAAATATTTAGATGAAGGAACATTAACAGAAGCTGAAATTAAAAAAGGTCTTCGTAAAGGAACAATAAACAATAATATAGTTCCTGTATGTTGTGGTTCTTCATACAAAAATAAAGGTGTTCAAGAATTATTAAATGCAATAGTAGACTATATGCCATCTCCATTAGATATACCACATATTAAAGGTGTAGATTTAGATGGAAATGAAGTAGAAGCAAAAACAGGTGATAATGAACCTTTTGCTGCACTTGCATTTAAAATTGCAACAGACCCATTCGTTGGAAAACTTTGCTTCTTTAGAGTTTATTCAGGAACAATAACAGCAGGTTCAACTGTATTAAATTCTGGAAAAGACAAAAAAGAAAGAATAGGAAGAATATTACAAATGCATGCTAACCACAGAGAAGATATTGAAGAAGTATTTTCTGGAGATATAGCAGCAGCTGTTGGATTAAAAGATACAACTACAGGTGATACATTATGCGACCCAGCACATCCTGTAATTCTAGAATCAATGGAATTCCCAGAACCAGTTATAGACATTGCTATTGAACCTAAAGATAAAGTAGCAAGTGAAAAAATGGGAATAGCTCTTGCAAAACTTGCAGAAGAAGACCCAACATTCAAAACTTATACAAATCATGAAACAGGTCAAACAATTATAGCAGGAATGGGAGAATTACACTTAGACATAATAGTAGATAGATTAAAAAGAGAATTTAAAGTAGAAGCAAATGTTGGTAAACCACAAGTTGCATACAAAGAAACTATAAGAGAACCAGTAAGAGTAGAAGGAAAATTCATTCGTCAATCAGGTGGACGTGGACAATACGGACATGTTTGGTTAGAAATGGAACCACTAGAACCAGGAACTGGTATACAATTTGAAAGTAAAATTGTTGGTGGTGTTGTTCCAAAAGAATACATTAAACCAATTGAAGAAGGAATTAGAGAAGCTGCTGAAAGCGGTGTACTTGCTGGATACCCAGTTATAGACTTTAAAGCAACTTTAGTAGATGGTTCTTACCATGAAGTTGACTCTTCAGAAATGGCATTCAAAATAGCAGGTTCTATGGCATTCAAAGAAGGATGTAAAAAAGGAAAATCAGTTATATTAGAGCCAATAATGAAGGTTGAAGTAACAGTTCCAGAAGAATACATGGGAGATGTTATAGGAGATATAAACTCTAGAAGAGGAAAAATGGAAGGTATGGAATCTAGAGCAGGAAACCAAATAATAAGAGGATTTATTCCATTATCTGAAATGTTTGGATATGCTACAGACTTACGTTCTAAAACTCAAGGAAGAGGAACATACTCAATGGAACCTTCACATTATGAAGAAGTACCAAAATCAGTATTAGAAAATATTGTAGCTTCAAGAGCTAAAAAAGAAGAATAATTTTAAAAATAATATTTTTATATTTTGATAAATCTTTAAAAAAGCATATTTAGCGTAGGGGGCGATTTTAATCGCCCGCACTTCGAAGAATTTTCTTAATACAAAAAAATATATCAATAAATGAAAATATTATTTATTAGCAAAAATACTGAAAATTAACTTAATATACTTGCATTTTTAATAAAAGTATTATAAAATGCATGTGATTAACAAAATGTCATTAAATTTTAAAAAATAAAAACAAAAAATAAGGAGGAATTTTTAAAATGGCTAAAGCTAAATTTGAAAGAACAAAACCACACGTTAATATCGGAACAATCGGTCACGTTGACCATGGAAAAACAACAACAACAGCAGCTATTACAAAATATTTAAGTTTATTAGGAAAAGCTCAATACGAAGCTTATGATCAAATCGACGGAGCTCCAGAAGAAAAAGCAAGAGGAATCACAATTAACACAGCTCACGTAGAATATGAAACAGATAACAGACACTATGCACACGTTGACTGCCCAGGACACGCAGACTACGTTAAAAACATGATTACAGGTGCTGCACAAATGGATGGAGCAATACTAGTTGTTTCAGCAGCAGATGGTCCAATGCCTCAAACAAGAGAACATATACTTCTTGCAAGACAAGTTGGAGTTAAATATATCGTTGTTTACTTAAATAAATGCGATATGGTTGATGATCCAGAATTACTAGAATTAGTTGAAATGGAAGTTAGAGACTTATTATCAAGCTATGATTTCCCAGGAGACGAAATTCCAATCGTAAAAGGTTCATCATTAAAAGTATTAGATTCAACATCTACAGATCCAAATGCACCAGAATATGCATGCATGAAAGAATTAATGGATGCTGTTGATAGCTATATACCAACACCAGAAAGACCAATAGATCAACCATTCTTAATGCCAGTTGAAGACGTATTCACAATTACAGGACGTGGAACAGTTGCAACAGGTAGAGTAGAAAGAGGAGTTGTAAAAGTTTCTGACGAAGTTGAAATAATTGGTTTAACAACAGAAAGAAGAAAAACTGTTATAACAGGTGTTGAAATGTTCAGAAAACTATTAGATCAAGCAGAAGCTGGAGATAATATAGGTGTTCTATTAAGAGGTATTGATAGAAAAGACATCGAAAGAGGTCAAGTTTTAGCAAAACCAGGAACAATCAATCCACATACAAAATTCAAATCAGAAGTTTATGTATTAACTAAAGAAGAAGGTGGAAGACATACACCATTCTTCAACGGATACAGACCACAATTCTACTTCAGAACAACAGACGTTACAGGTGTTATCGAATTAGCAGGTGGACCAGATGCAATGGTTATGCCAGGAGATAACGTAGCAATGACTATAGAACTTATTACACCAATCGCTATAGAAAAAGGATTAAGATTCGCTATTCGTGAAGGTGGTAGAACAGTAGGTTCAGGAATTGTTTCTGAAATTATTGGATAATAAAAAACAAATAAAAAAATAAAGTTTGCATGTGCAAACTTTATTTTTTATTTAAAAAGTATTGCAAAATTATATATTTAATAATAAAATGGCTATGTTATAAATACAATATATATAAATAAGTGGAAAAAGTTAATTTTTACTTATTTATACGGAGAAAGGGATTGGAGTAAATATGGTAATATTATTAGATGCAATGGGAGGAGACAATGCTCCAGATGCAACAATTAAAGGTGCTGTTAAAGCAATTGATCAAATTAATGCAGAAGTAATGTTAATAGGAAATGAAGAAATTATTAAAGCAAAAATAAAAGAATTTTATGGAAAAGATAATATAGAAGAAATCTCAGACAGATTAAAAATATATAACACTACAGAAACAATAGAAATGTGTGATATACCAACACAAGCAATTAGACAGAAAAAAGATTCGTCTATGGTAGTAGGTTTTAATTTACTAAAAGAAGGAAAAGGAGATGTTTTTATATCAGCAGGAAATTCAGGAGCATTATTAACAGGAGCTACTCTTTTAGTAGGAAGAATAAAAGGAATAGATAGACCAGCATTAGCAGGAATATTACCAGCATATAAAGGAAGACTTTTATTAATGGATTGTGGTTCAAATACAAATTGCAAACCAATAAACTTATTACAATTTGCACAAATGGCAAGCATATACATATCAAATACATTTGGAACAAAAGAACCTACAGTAGGATTATTAAACATAGGAACAGAAGAAACAAAAGGTAATGAATTAGTAAAAGAATCATACAATTTGCTAAAAGAAAAATCAAAAGAATTGAATATAAATTTCGTGGGAAATGTTGAAGGAAGAGATGCATTTTCTGGAAAATTGGATATATTAGTAACAGATGGATTTACAGGTAATGTATTTCTAAAAACAGTAGAAGGTGTAGGAAAGCTTGTAAAAAGAACACTAAAAGAAAGTATAAAAAAGAATATATTAACAATGTTAGGAGCAATTCCAGCACTTCCATCAATAAATTCTTTACAAAAAGCAATGGATTATAAAACTTATGGGGGAGCATTGTTCTTAGGTGTAAAAAAACCAGTAGTAAAAGCACATGGAAGCAGTGATGAAAGGCTATTTGAATTCACAATAAAACAAGCAGAAAAATTTGTAGAAAATAAAGCAGTAGAAAAAATGAAAGAACAATTTGAAGGAATGGTCGAAAAATAAAAAAATATTATAAAATGCTTGACATTTATAAAAACATATATTATTGTTTAAATATGAAATTTGAAGAGAGGATTGAGAGGGGGTGAACTTATAAAATGAGTTCAGAAGAAATATTTGAAAAAATAAAAGAAGTTATAGTAGAACAACTAGGTGTATCAGAAACATCTGTAACATTAGAAGCATCTTTTATAGATGACTTAGGAGCAGATTCTCTAGATATAGTTGAATTAATAATGGCATTAGAAGAAGAATTTGATTTAGAAATTCCAGATGCTGATGCAGAAAAAATAGTAACAGTAAATGATGTAGTAGAATACATTAAAGAAAATGTTCAATAATAAATTAAAGTGCAACCAAAACTGTAATAGTTTTAGGCTGCATTTTTTTATATAATATTGCACAGAAAATTTACTTTGTAAATTTTCGCGTCAACAAATCTTTACGCTTCTTTGAGACATTGAATTTAGATAGCAAACTTTAAGATGTAGAAAAGAGGTCTCGCGAAGCGAGATATGTTAAATATTTTGCAATTTATAAAATAATAGAGTATAATAAGAAGGTATTATATTAGTAAAGGAGGGTAGTAGAATGGAATTAGAAATATTCGAAAAAAATATAGGTTATACATTTATAAACAAAGATTTATTAAAAAATGCATTAACACATACATCATATGCATATGAACATGGTGTAAATAGTAATGAAAAATTAGAATTTTTAGGAGATGCAATATTAGAATTTATTACTAGTGAATATTTATACGAAAATTATAAAGATTTAAAAGAAGGAGAAATGACTAAAGTTAGGGCTACAGTAGTATGTGAAGAAAGTTTATATAAAATAGCACAACAGCATAATTTTAGTGATTTCTTATATTTAGGAAAAAGTGAAACCTTTAATAAAGGTAAAAAAAGTCCAGCAATATTAGCAGATAGTGTAGAAGCAGTAATAGCAGCAATATTTTTAGACTCAGGAATAGAAAATGCAAAAAAATTTGTGTTAGAAAACTTAATAGATAGTATACAAGTTGCAAGTAAAAATGTAGGGATAAAAGATTATAAAACAGTTTTACAAGAAAAATTACAAACGAATGGAGATGTACATATAGAATACGACATAATAAAAGAATTTGGACCAGACCATGACAAAAGCTTTATAGCTCAAGTAAGTTGTAATAATAAGATTTTAGCAACTGGTTCTGGAAAATCAAAAAAATCAGCAGAAATGGAAGCTGCAAAAAATGCAATGGAAATTAATAATATATAGCTGTATATGAATAGGAGAGTGAGTTCGTATGAAAAATAAAAATAAAAGACAATATGTAATACCTATATTTGTTCCACATTTAGGATGTCCTAACGATTGTGTATTTTGTAACCAAAAAAGTATAAGTGGACAAACTAAAATGATTACTAAAGAAGAAGTAAAACAAACCATAGAAGAATATCTAAATGGATTTAAGGAACAAGATGCATATAAAGAAGTTGCATTTTTTGGAGGAAGTTTTACAGGAATAGAAGTAGAAAAGCAAGAAGAATTATTACAAGTAGCATATGAATATGTAAAATCACAAAAAATTGATTCAATAAGAATTTCAACAAGACCAGATTATATTGATAAAGATATTTTAAAAAGATTAAAAAAATATGGAGTAAAAACAATAGAACTTGGAGTTCAATCTGCAAACGATTATATACTAGCTAAAGCAGAAAGAGGACATACATATAAAGATGTTGTAAATGCATCTAAATTAATAAGAAGATATGGTTTTAACTTGGGACATCAAATGATGGTAGGATTACCTGAAAGTACAAAATTAGATGAAATAAATACAGCTAAAGCATTAATCAAATTAAAACCAAAAATGATGAGAATATATCCAGTTTTAGTAATAAAAAATACAAAGTTAGAAGAACAACTAAAATCAGGAGAATATGAACCTCTAACAGTAAATCAAGCTGTAGAAAGATGTAAGGAATTAGTATATTTATTTAATAGAAAAAAAATAGAAATAATTAGAATAGGTCTTCAAAACACAGATTTAATAACTGAACCACAAAATAAAGAAAGTCAAGTCGTAGCAGGACCATTTCACCCAGCTTTTGGACAACTTGTAGAAGCTAGTATATGGTATGATAGTATAGTTGATAAAATAAAGAAATTCAATGTAAAAGTAAAAGAAGTTGAAATAAAAGTAAATTCACAAGACGTTAATAATGTAATTGGACATAAAAAAGAAAATATAATTAAATTACATGATGTATACGAAGTAGATGCTGTAGTAACTGCAGATGACAAAATAAAAACTGGAAAATCAGAAATAACAATACTAAAAACATATGATGATTATATAGAAGAAAAAATAAATGCAAGAATTTATAAATAAGAATAATTTTACAAAAATAGTAAATAATTCATATAGAGAGGAATGAACTTTATATGAATTATTTTTTTAATAGTAAAACTGGAGATAAAAAATTTATTTGGACATTTGTAGAAATAATAATTGGAGCATTTATTATGGCATTTGGAGTAGCACAATTTTTGTTACCAAATCAACTATCTTCAGGAGGATTTACAGGTATAGCAACTGTTACATATTATCTATTTAATTTTCCAGTAGGTACTGCTACAATACTTTTAAATATACCTCTATTTATAATGGCATTTTTTAGGAAAGGAAAAGACTTTTTAGTAAGAGGAATAATTGGAACAATTGCATTAAGTATTTCTATAGACATTTTAGAGCGTTTCCAACCTTTAACAGATGACAGATTTTTAGCGTGTATATATGGAGGAATTATTGTAGGCTTAGGAAGTTCTATTATTTTAAAAGCAAATGCATCAACAGGTGGAACAGATATGCTATCATATATAATAAAATCGTATAAACCAACATATAGAACAAGCAACTTAATAGTAATAGCAGATATAGTAATAATATTTATAAATATTATATTTTTCAAAGAAATAGAAATAGGTTTATACTCTGCAATAACAATATACCTAATGGGAAAAATGATAGACATAGTATTTGAAGGAATATACTTTACAAAAACTATGTTTATTGTATCAGAAAAATATAGAGAAATTGCAGACTTAATAGGAACTAAAGTACAAAGAGGAACAACAGGAATTTATGCAAAAGGAATGTATACAAATGAAGAAAAATTACTATTATGGTGTGTAGCATCTAGAAATGAAGCTATGAGAATAAAACAAATTGCAAAAAAAGTAGATCCAAACTCTTTTATAGTAATATCAAATGCAAGAGAAGCATTTGGAATAGGATTTAAAAAATCTTAATTGTTAAAATATATTGTAAGAATAAATCTCGCTTCGCGAGACCTTGAATTTAGATAGCAAACTTTAAGATGTAGATAAAAGGTCTCGAAAAGCGAGATTTGTTCTGCAACGCATAAAAAGTCTCAATAGTTTACAAGTTTTTTCATAATTTTGAAAAAACTTGACTATAATATTAATAAATAGTATAATAAATATAATTGGAGGATATTTTATGGAAAGAATAAAAAGAGAAGCATATCTATCTATATTAAGAAATTTTAAAGATCAACAAATAATAAAAATAATAACAGGAATTAGAAGATGTGGTAAATCTACTTTATTAGAGTTATTTCAGGATTACTTAAAAGAAAGTGGTATAGAAGAAAATCAAATTATATCAATTAATTTTGAAGATGCAGATTATGAAGAATTACAAGATAGAAAAAAATTATATGAATATTTAAAAGCAAAATTAGTAAAAGGAAAGAAAACATATATTTTTTTAGATGAAATTCAAAAAGTTAATGAATTTGAAAAAACAGTAGATAGTCTATTTATTAATAAAGATGTAGATTTATATATAACAGGTTCAAATGCATGGTTTTTATCATCAGAACTTGCAACATTACTTACAGGAAGATATATAGAAATTAAAATGTTACCATTGTCATTTAAAGAATATTTATCGGCATTTGAAGACAAAACTGATTTATCGAGAAAATTTAGAGATTATTTACAATATAGTTCATTTCCACAAGCTATTCAATTATTTAAAATTAATCCAGAAAATATAAAATTATTTTTAGACGGAATATATAATACAATTCTATTTAAAGATGTAATGCAAAGAAAAGGAATAACAGATAAAAATACATTAGAAAGAGTTACTAAGTATTTATATGATAATATAGGAAATAGAACAAGTATGAAAAACATAACTGACAATATTGAAGGATTAGAGAAAAATAATTCATATAATACTGTTTCAACATATGTTCAAGCACTTATAGACAGTTATATAGTATATAAAGCAAATAGATATGATATAAAAGGAAAAGAATTTTTAAAGACGCAAGAAAAATACTATGCAGTAGATGTAGGACTTAGATATTATATGTTAGGTCAAGGTTCTGGAAAAGATATGGGGCATATATTGGAAAATGTAGTTTACCTTGAATTACTAAGAAGAGGATATGAAGTTTATATTGGAAAATATGATGACTTAGAAGTAGATTTTGTGGCAAAGAATTCAAAAGATACAATTTATTATCAAGTGGCATTAACCACAAGAGAATCTGCACAAAGCAATAACAGTGTATTAGAAAGAGAATTAGTGCCATTAAAAAGAATAAACGATAATTATCCTAAATATATTTTAACATTAGATGATGACTTAGATGCGGACTTTGATGGTATAAAAAAGATAAATGTATTAGATTGGTTACTTATGGAACAAAATAGTTAGTTTAATTAAGAAATGTTAAAAATAAAAAATACAATTGACAGAGAAACAACAAAACTATATAATACTAATATAAAATAAAAGAGAAATCAAAAAAAGAATGCAAACAAATGTAGACTAACTATGTTTTGTTAATAGAAAAATAAAATAATGCTTCAAAGACATGCCCAAGAAATGTAGGGGCGATTTTAATCGCCCGCTCTACGAAGGATGGCAAAGTAAAAGAAAAATAATACTAAAGCACGAAGTAGCTCCACGAGGCATTTGCCATTTTCAAAGCGTGCTTTAGTCGAGCGTGAAAATGCCAAATGTCTGCAATTTCTTAGCTGTAGCATTTATAATGCGTACAGATAAGTTATGTGAAACGATGGAGCGGACTTAAAAATTACACTTTCTATTAAAAGTTTGTCCATAATTGCTTTTAGTCGGTTATAAGCAATATTCATTGACAAATGAATAAAATAATAGTAAAATAAAAATAGAAAATGGAGAAACCACAAACGTGGTTTGCCGAATTAGAGTTTTGACGCATCTAACCAGCCAAGTTACAGATGCGTCTGTTTTTTATTGGTTTTTGCTATTGCTAACTATAAGTGTTAAGAAAATAAGTAAGGCAATAGATATGATGGTTATAGCAATAAGTCCACTGAATAGTATGTACACTACTGAAATTAAATATTTGATTTCTATCATAAGCCTCACCACCTTTCTGGTGGCAAACCACATCTGTTTTTCTCAATTTCCTATTGAATGTACTATACAATAAGAAATAAGAAAAATCAATACAAAAGCAAAAATTTGTTCATATTTTTTACTCATAAATTTGTGTTATTTTATTAAGCAAAAAATAATAATGTTTTGTAAAAATATTGCCAAAAATAAATATTAAATATATAATGCTAATATAAAATAAAAAAAGGAGAAAACGAAAGATGAAAAGAGGTAAAAATGTTGAAACTGTAACACACACACACACACACACGAATAGGAAAGAAAAAGGAATAACACTAATAGCACTAATAATAACAGTAATTTTACTATTAATATTAGCAGGAGTAGCAATAAACTTTGCATTAGGAGACAATGGAATATTAAAAGTAGCAGAATATGCAACAGATAAATATCAAAATAAAGTAGAGCAAGAACAAAACGAACTTGCAAAAATAGATGATTATATACAAAATGGAAGGGAAACAGTAACAATAAGTAAAGAAGAATATGATAATTTACTTAGATATCCAGACTTCACTAATAAAATAGCTGAAATTACTACAGTAGGAGGTTCATGGCAGGCAACAGAAAATTGCTTTATGGTATCTACAATTAGTATGAAAAGTACTACGGGTAATACACCTACTATTTATATAGATGGAATTGGAGTAATTACATACAGTAATCAGAGTGGAAGCTATGGTTCAATAACAAATACTTTATATATAAAAAAAGGACAAGTAATATCAACGAGAAGTGATGATATAAGAGGAACTACATATAATGTGAGTTTTTATCGATTAAAGTAAATTTTTTAATATATCTTTAAACGAAAAATGTCGAATTATGGAATAATTTGATATACGAAAATGTTTGAAATCGTAATAGATTTGATGTAAAATAGACTTCGTGTTTAAAAAACGAAAGAAAGGAGAAAATTGAAAAGTGAGGGAAATGTATGCAAAAGTAGAGACTAAAGATATCAATTATTCCAAAGTTGGTGCAGTATGTGATTCTCAATTAGAGTATTATATTACTAAAGAAAACTTATATGGAATTGAAGTAATAAAAACAAATAGACATGAAAACATAGTAACAACAGAAATAAAAAATATATTAAATATAACAAATGATGAAAATAAAATACGTAGAATTATTGATACACTAGTAGATAGAAAGGTATTACCATATGTAGCAGAAGAAATCGTACAAGATTTAATATAAATAAAATAATATGAAGATAGTATTTTTTGCAGTAATTGTTAGAAGAACAAATAAAGTTCTATACAAAACTATTGTAGTATTTTTATATAATAAGAAATTTCATAGAAATTCTTATTATATAAAAATAAACCACTAAATTATTTCTTTTTTTCTTGAGGAATAATTATTTTTTTGTCTTTTTCATCTTTAGTTTTAGGCTTACCAATATTTAAGTGTTTGTAAACAGGTGATATATTTAAATCTGATCCATCACCGTCGACAACTTCAATTTTTTTGGGTTCATTATCCATATTTACTCTCAATCCTTTCTAGGACACAAATTTGGTTGGAAAAGAATTAAATTTTTCCTAGCAAAAATTTGGTCTTTTTAAACTTTCCGCTAAATCTTTAGCAGTAATATATAATAATTATTAATAATCTATTTTTATTTACATTATAATATTAGCATATAAAAGTATAAAGTGCAACTGGAAAACAGTTAAATTAATTGACATCAGACAAAATTCGTGTAATAATATAGTGAGAAATTAAGGAGAAAAGAGATTTATATGGATATAGAAAAAATAAAAGCAATAATAGAAGCTATACTTTTTACATGTGGCAGAGAAGTAAAAATAAGTGAATTTGTGTCTAGTTTAGAATTAGATGCAAAAGATGTAGTAAATATAATAGAAAATATGAGACAGGAATATTTACAAAATTCTAAAGGGATAGAAATAATAAAAATAAATGATGCATATCAAATGTGCACAAAAAAAGAATATTATGAATATATATATCCTATTTTAGATAAAAGAAGTAAGCCAAATTTATCTAATGCTGCATTAGAAACATTATCTATAATTGCATATAATTCAGGGATAACAAGAGCAGAAATAGAAGCAATTAGAGGGGTATCTGTTGATGCAACTATATATAAATTATTAGAGTATAATTTAATTCAGGAAGCTGGTAGACTTGATGCACCAGGAAGACCAACAACATACAAGACTACAGACAATTTTTTAAAAATGTTTGGACTTACCTCTCTAGATGAATTGCCGGAATTACCGAGATATAAAATGGATGAAAATCAACAAATAGTTATAGATGACTTAATAGAAGAAAAAGAAACAGAAGATATAGAAAATAAAAATGAAGATGAAAAAGGAGAAGAACAAAAATGAAATTATCAAAAACAGGAATGGGTACAACAAAATTAAATAATATAGACCAAATGTATCCAGGACAAAGCATATTATTACAAACAGGTCAATTAGTTCAATATGGAGCGGGGCTTTTTGCATATAATACAATTCCATTATTAGTAAGAAGAAATATAGAAAAGATTATAGTAGACACTTTAAATAAATATAATTGTATAGAAGTATTACTTCCAACATTACAACCAGATACAATTTGGAAAAATTCAGGAAGATATGAGCACTATGTAAATGATGGAACAATGTTAATAACAGAATCAAATAAAGGAACATTTTGCTTAGCACCAACAGGAGAAGAAGCTGTATTAGAATTTGCTAGAGAAAAATTAAAATCATATAAAAATTTACCAGTAACATATTATCAAATAGGTGAAAAATATAGAAATGAAATTAGAACCAGAGGGTATTTACTAAGAGGAAAAGCATTTCCAATGTTAGATGCATATAGTTTTGATGCAAGTGAAGAAGATATGGCAAAATCTTATGAAAATGTTCGAAATGCATTTTTAGAAATATTTGAAAAAATAGGATTACCAGTAATACCAATTGTTGCAGATAATGGAGCAATGGGAGGAAAAAAATCAGAAGAGTTTATGCTAATATCAGAACAAGGAGAAGACAAAATTCTTTATGATGAAAAAACAAAAATAGGTTTAAATACAGAAATATTAGAAAAAGAAAATTATCAAGAATATTTAAAACAAGAATATGGAATTACAGATATATCTAATTTTAAAGAGATTAGAACTATGGAATTAGGACATATTTTCCAATTAGGAACAAGATATTCAGAAATGATGAATGGCAAATTTATAAATCAAGAAGGAAAAGAAAGTCTATATTACATGGGATGTTATGGAATAGGTGTAAGTAGAACTGTAGCAGCACTATATGAGCAATGTGTAATAAATGATGAAAAATGGGGACCATGTGGTTTTAAACTTCCATTATCAGTTGCTCCATATAAAATACAAATAGTACCAAAAATAGAAGATGAAAGTAAAAAAGCTTTTGCAGAAGAATTATACAACAAGTTAAATGAAAATAGCATAAATACTATATTAGATGATAGAGAAAATATTACAATTGGCGCAAAAATTAAAGATTGCAAAATTTTAGGTACACCATATTTAGTTGTAATAGGGGATAAGCAAGAAGGAAATATGATAGAATTAGAAAATAATATTACAGGCGAAAAAGAAACTTTAACAGTAGAAGAATTAATAAAAAAATTTATACATTAATAATGTATAAGTAGCTTAAAGCATAAATTTATATAGAAATAGAAACATAGCACAGTTTACAGTTTTTGTAAATTGTGCTATAATAATTGCATAAAATTTGTAGGAGGTATAAAGCATGAAAAAACTTGATTTTTATGCCTTATCTAAAGAAGATGGGATAATATTTTCTTATGATGAAAGAAAAAAAGCAGTATATGTCCGGAGAGATGAAAACAATAATTTGCTAATACAAAAAGGGAAAGCAGAGGATATTAATAAATTATTAAATCGAAATAGTTTATTGGAATTTTTTGAAGATAATATAAGACTATTTTATATAGGAATTATACTTATATTAGATATAGCCTTTGAGTTATTAAAAGTTCCTTTAACACATTTAATGTTTATTAATATACTAATTTTTATGACACTTATTATTTATACGATTTTACAAATTGTAGAAGCAAAAATGACTCCGCAAAATGAAAAACAATACCATGCAGCGGAACATAAAGTAATAAATTCCCTTGGTATAGTAAAAGACATTAAAACACTGCGAAAATTCTCGTCACTAAGCAATACATGTGGACAAAATGCTAAATGTATTAATATTGTTTGCTATATAACTACTGTAATTATTTGTAATAGCAAGTGCACAATTGAACTAATTTTAAATCAAATAAAAATGTATGAAAACAGTAGATTAGTATACAAAATTTTTCTTTTTATAATATCATATGGTTTTATTATAATAGTAGATAATAAAATAAATGAATTAAGTAAGGAAAAAGGTATATTCAACAATATGGTACAAAAATGTACAGTAGCAGAGCCTACAGATGAACAATTAGAGTTAGCAATGAAAGGCTATAAACTTGCTCGAGAATTAGATAAGAAAACTGAATAAAGAAAAAATAGTAGGAAAAAAATAATTTTTTATCCTACTATTTTTTGTTAAAATTCACAATTTTTTGGTGTTCTTGGGAAAGGTATAACATCTCTAATATTTTGCATACCAGTTAAATACATAATTGCTCTTTCAAATCCTAATCCAAATCCAGAATGAACGCAACTGCCATATTTTCTTAAATCTAAATACCAATCATAATTTTCTAAAGGCATATCTAATTCTTTCATTCTATTTAATAATTTGTTATAATCTTCTTCCCTTTGACTACCGCCTATTATTTCTCCAATTCCAGGAGCTAATAAGTCTGTAGCAGCAACTGTTTTTCCATCAGGGTTTTGTTTCATATAAAATGCTTTAATTTCTATAGGATAATCTGTAACAAAAACAGGTTTTTTAAATATTTGCTCACATAAATATCTTTCATGTTCTGTTTGTAAATCTACACCCCAACTAACTTTGTATTCAAATTTATCATTAACTTTTTCTAATTCTTTTATTGCATCAGTATAAGAAATTCTAGCAAAATCAGAATTTATAACATTATTTAATCTATCAAGAAGAGTATTATCTATGAAATTATTGAAAAATTGCATTTCTTCAGGACAATTATCTAAAACATATTTAAAAATATATTTAATCATATCTTCTGCTAAATCCATATCATCATTTAAATCTGCAAAGCATATTTCTGGCTCTACCATCCAAAATTCTGCAGCATGTTTTACTGTGTTAGAGTTTTCAGCTCTAAAAGTAGGACCAAATGTATAAATATTTCTAAAAGCTTGTGCAAATGTTTCACCATTTAATTGACCACTAACTGTTAGATGTGCAAATTTTCCAAAAAAGTCTTTAGAAAAGTCAATTTCACCATTTTCAGTTTTAGGAATATTTTGTAAATCGAAAGAATTTACATTAAACATTTCTCCAGCACCTTCACAGTCACTACCAGTAATTAGAGGAGTATTAACATATACAAATCCTCTTTCTTGGAAAAACTTGTGAATAGCATAAGCAAGAACACTTCTTACTCTAAAAACTGCATTAAAAGTATTTGTTCTTGGGCGAAGATGGGAGATAGTACGTAAATATTCAAAAGAATGTTTTTTCTTTTGAAGAGGATATGAACTATCAGATAAACTAAGTATTTCTATATTATCAGCTTGAATTTCAAAAGGTTGCTTAGAATTTGCAGTTTCAACTAATTTTCCTGTTACTTTAATTGAAGAACTAATAGTTAATTTGCAAATTTCTGAAAAGTTGGTTAGCTTTTCTGTAAAAACAATTTGAACATTTTTAAAAAATGTTCCATCATTTATTTCTATAAAACCAAAAGTTTTAGAATCTCTAACAGTTCTAACCCAACCATTAAGAGTTACTTCTTTATCAATATAGTCTTGAGTATTTTTGTATAAATCTTTTATAACTAAATTTTCCATAATTAATTTAAAAATATATAAATATATTTTTCTCCTTTCCGTAAAATTATGTATATATTATATACACATAATTGAAAAAAATCAATCAATATATAAAAAAGGCGCAAATTTTCAGAGTAATTTCTGGAAAATAAAAGGTTATTGCATTATTCAGATTTATTGCTGTTTTAAAGTAATAA
>CANRGE010000001.1 GCA_947630065.1 uncultured Clostridia bacterium | reverse complement strand
AAAAAAAAAAAAAAAAAAAAAAAAAAAAAAAAAAAAAAAAAAAAAAAAAAAAAAAAAAAAAAAAAAAAAAAAAAAACAGTGGAGTACCAATAAAAGCTGTCCCGAAGCATTAAGGGGTAGTAAAAATAATAAGAGAGGGTGAGAAAGGAGAGGAGAACTGAAACGATAATGGGATTAGTTTTAAAAATTTTTAACAAAATTTTTCCTATATATTATTATGAGTATAGTTTTGTTCTTTTTCTTTCAAGTGCTGGGAAAACTAAATTCGTCTAAAATTTTGCGTCTCGAAATAAAAAAATCAAGAAAATAAAAGAAAAATAAAGAAAATCGAAAAAAGTGTTTTTTTAATAAGTGTTGAAAAAATTAAATTCGTCTAAAAATTTAATTCATCTTAAAAATATTTTCATGAAAAAATGTTTTTTTTAATAAGTGTTGAAAAGATTTAATTCGTCTAAAAAAATCAACTCGTCATGAAAAAATATTTTTTTTAATAAGTGTCGGGAGAATTAAATTCGTCTAAAAAAATTAACCCATTTTAGAACTAAATTTCTAAAAGGGTTTTTTCTTTAAGTGTCGGGAGATTTTAGTTTGTCTAAAGTTTTGCGACTCGTTAAAGAAGTAATGCCTAAAAAAGGTTTTTTTTAATAAGTATCGGGAGAACTTAATTCGTCTAACATTTTTGTTTCAAGAAATTTTAAAGACCGCGGGCTAACCTTGGTATTGATTAGGTTAGCTCTTTTTTTATTGGATTAGCTTTGTTAATGGGAATGCTTCATTTTTTAACAGGTTCTGTTGTTGATGTTAGTAGCTCTATCGTGTAGTTTAGTTAGTTCATTGTTAAACATGACAGCAGCGGCGCGTTATGTTCTTTACTACACATACTGACTACCTGCTATGGCTCATTTGTGTTAATGATTTAATTAACTTGTCACTTCATGATGGCTAATATTTATCAATTCATTAACTAACTCCTATCTACACATCAACTCATCACGTCAATGCATTAACAAGCTCCCGTGCATTGTAGCTCATACAACACGTCAACTAACCTATTACTTTACTAAATGCAGCTCACATCATACCTAAGTTAGCCCCTTAACTTATAATATTAGCTTGGAACATTCATCTAACTAATTCATGACAGCACATAGTAGCCACGGCGCAATATGTTCTGTTCTTAACTGGCTTATTGTTTCATGGTGGTTAATTCATGTGACTTTTTAACTAATTTACTACTTCATAGAAGCTAACTCTCTCAAAAAACTCAATTAACTTGCTACCCCACAAAATGTAGCTCACATTAACACCTAAGTTAGTTATTTAATTCATGGAATCCAGCTCGTATAAACCTAACTAATTCCCTACTCCATTAAATGCAGCTCACACAAAACCTAATTAGCTTACTATTTTACTAAATGCAGCTCACATAGTACTAAGCTAACCCTGTAATCTTCAAATTACAGCTCACACGATACATAAGTTAGCCCTTGAACTTGCAAGTTGCAGCTCACATTATGCCTAAGTTAGCCCATTAACCAACCAAAGTTGCAGCTCACATGATGCAGCTCACACAAGAAACACCTATGACAGACGTCACTATACCTACCAATACTTAATTAACCCCATCTCACAACTATGGTAGTTATGTTATATAACAGACGTTGTATTTCAGATGTTATATAACGCGCATTATATTACAAATGTTATATAACATATATTATATTATAAGTATTATGAATAACGAATGTTTTTCGGCGCAATTCATAATTTTTTCATAATTTAGGAATAGAATTTTAACATTTCATTAAAAAATTTGATTTTTAAATATGAATTTTCTATTAAGAAATGTAAAATTTTTATAAACTTTTGTAAATTTTCTATGAAAAATTGTTAAAATTTTATTAAGAACAGTGAAAATTTAATGAATTTTTTGTAAAAATTATTAAGAATAGTGAAAATTTAATCAATAAAATGTAAAATTTTTGTGAATTGATTTTCGTCATAATAGACAAATAACATTTGTTATTTTGTTTTAGAACAGTTTATGTTATAACGCATAGGAAATTACATTAGTTATATAATATAATATGTTATAACTCATAAAATAATAGATGTTATGTAACACAATGTGTTATAACATAGCTTTATAACATAGTATGTTATATCACTACAGAGAACAACAAGTGTTATATAACACAATGTGTTATATCATAATAATAGATGTTATGTAACACAATGTGTTATAACATATAGGGAGCAACGGGTGTTATATAACAGATATTATTCCATCGCAAAACAAATGTTCGGCACACCTATTATATAACATTAGTTATGATTAGCGGCATAACATTAGTTATATAATGTCTGTTACGTGCAGCCGCGTAACATTAGTTATATAATATTTGTCTTTTAATTTCTATCTCTTGTTGTATAACATTTGTTATCTATTCTTAATAAAATATCTGTTATATAACAAATGTTCTAAATCTTGTTAATTGTGTTATATAACAAAAGTTATGCCCTGTGAAAATAACACTCACTGTTATATAACAAAATAAAAAAAGAGGGGCGAACCCCTCATGCTGTTATATAACAATACTGTAAACATTGACTTTCGTTGTTGAGCCTGCAAATTTCTTGCGCTCTATTTTAACACGCCCGTTATCTATCAGTGGTGTAATAAGTGCTGATATTTTCTGTGTTGAATAACCTAAGTTATCTGACAGTGTTTTGGCTGACTGTTCGCCGTCTGTTTTCAGTACCTCAATAATGGCGTCTCTGATTTTATTATTCTGGGTCTGGTTTTCGGTCAATGTGGTTCTCTTCTTTTCGTTTCGGTTGTCTATCTTCTGAATCTGCTTTGTTGCGTACTGTTTCATAACTTCTGTAACTTCGTCACCAGTTACTATCATTTCAAAAAATTCTCTCGTTGTCATAAAATACCCCTTTTCTTTTCAATTGAAATAACATACGTACTGTAAAGAGTTCCATTGAGTACCATTTTTTACCGTCTTTTGCGGTTCTTTTGTTTTTTTTACTCTGTCCTCCTTACATTATATATTATACCACTTTTAAGAGATTTGTGCAATAGAATTTCTATTAAGTTTTCTATAAAGTTTTTTTAATTAGTTAGAATTATTAACTAAACACTGTAATTCTTAGACAAAATACACAAAAAAATAAAAAAAGTTTGGTGAATCTGCCTATTGAAATTCATTAAATTCTATGGTATAATTATATTGTACTTAAAAAAGAGGTACAGAAAGGAAACGATAGTTATGAATAAGCACTATTATATTTTACTTGACACGGAAACAGCGGGAAATTTACAAAGTCCGTTAGTCTATGATTTGGGATTTATAGTCATAGATAGAAAGGGGAATATTTATGAGCGGCAATCACTCATAATAACAGACATTTTCGGGAATCCTGATTTAATGAATACCGCCTACTACAAAGAAAAAATTCCAAAATATTTAATAAATATTTCAGAGCAAAAAAGCCATGTGACAAACCTGTTTGAAGCAAAAACAATATTAAAACAGTTAGTAGAAAAATATAACATACGTGCTTTTATCGCCCACAATGCAAAATTTGACATCAAAGCATTGAATAACACAATGCGTTATATAACAAATGATAAAGTTAGATATTTTCTGCCATATGAGGTAGAGGTTTGGGATACTTTGTTAATGGCAAAAAATACAATCGGACAGCAAAAGAAGTATTACAAGTTTTGTTTAAAGAATGGTTATATAACAAGTCGCGGAACACCAAGATTCACAGCAGAAATTCTTTACCGTTATATAACAAATGACGTAGAATTTAAAGAAGAACACATGGGGTTATCAGATTGCCTAATAGAATATCAAATTTTTGTTAAATGTATCAACTTAAAAATGAAAATGAAAAAGGTGTTATATAAAGCAGAAAGAGGTGTTACATAACACCTCTCTTTTTATTATTGTAAATGATGTTATATAACAAGTGTTGCTCCCTATGTTCTTTGTTATATAACATTTATTTTATAATAGAAATAATATTTTAGATGTAATATAATAGATGCTATGTTTGCCGCCGCCCGTGTTACACAATGCTTGTTGTGTAATGACGAATCGATAACTAATGTTGTATGACATCTGAATTGTGACTAATACTATATAACAACAGAATTATAACTAATATTATACAACAATAAAAATATAATCAATGTTATATAATGATAGAATTATAATAAATGTTATATAACAGTGAATTGATAAACAGTGTTATATAACAGTGAATTGATAAACAATGTTATATAGTCTATGTATTACAACGGACGCAATGTTATCAATGTTATATTATAAGAATTTTATAACTATTGCTCTATAATAAGAGTTCTATAACTTATTTAATATATTAGTTATTATATAATAAATGTTGCATAAAAATTGTTATCTATAAAATATGTTATACAACAGTTTTTATTATAATATTTGTTATGCCGCCGCTGTTATTGATAATGATTGTTATATAACATTTCTTATCAATAATATTTATTATATAATGGGCGGCGTAATATAACATTTGTTATACATTCTTATTATTATATAACACAATATGTTATAACGCAGGGAGAAACATAAGTTATATAACATTCTTTATAGAACATAATATGTTATAACACAGTGAATTACAAGTGTTATATAATAAATATTATTTATTTAATAGAACAATATATGTTATATAATACTATAAAAAAAGAGGACATTAAGTCCTCATAATGTTATATAATGTTAATCATCATAAGAATCATCATAAAAAACATCATAATCATCATAATCATAATCAGTAATATCATTTAAAAAACCTTGAAATGCTGTTATATTACTAAGGTGATATATATTATCTCCAATTATATTACAACCTCTAATATATAAAAACCCTTTTACTATTATATTGCCCGTTATTTTGTTCCATGAATCTCCATAATAATAAAGGTTACAATCTCCTAATATAGTTAGATTGATATTAAAATCATTTTTTATAATATTTTGTAAACTATCTAAAGTTAAATTCCCACCTACTACAATGTTATTTATTTTATTTATCTTTGAATTTTCTATTTCTAAACTCTTATTTACTAAAAATGGGTCGGGCAAATATTTTATATTACAATTAGTAATGTAAATATTACCATAAACTTGTAAATCAGTGGGGAGTGCTTCTAAATTTAGACCTATTAACCGTAAATCTCCAGCAACACGTAACTCTTTAGGTAGCATACCATTTGTTATAATTACGTTAGAAATTGTCAAGTTTCTACAAAAACTCATGTTATCGGGAAGTTTGTCAATTGTTATATCTTCAATTTCAACGTCCGTATCATAATAACCACCGTTTTCTAATACTATTGTATTTACAATCTCCATAAATAACATCTGTTCCTTTCAATTTTAAGCTATACGTTTTTCTTACAATAATATTATAACATTTTCCAAAGAAAAAGTCAATGAATTATTTATTAAACTTAAAATAATCTTTTATTAAATAGTAAAAAGATTTAACTTTAATTTTATTATAATATATTATGTTATAACATTACACAGGGAGTAACATAAATTATATAACAGATGTTATATAACTTATATTATTATCTGTGTAGTGGTATAACACTTGTTATATAACAGAGAAAAAAAAGAGGATTGCTCCTCTTATTCTTTTAATGCTTCATCAATATCAATAAGACTAAATGCTTCTCGATTTGTCTTTGCCGTTTTCGTACCATTCCAATTTTTGACTTTTATGCTAATTTCTACCAACGCGCCCATTGTCATTTTATCTTTGTCCAAAACATCACCGACATCAATAACAATTGTATTCTTTGGAATCTTGCTGGCACTTTCTCCTAAATATATATCCTTTGTTATACAACGGACATATTCATCATTAAATTCCTGATTCAAGCAATTTATTAGAGTTTTCATTATTCTTTGTCGGATAATATCTTTCCGTTTATTGTCACTGTCGGCGCATATCATTAAGTCATTATATCTCATTATATAACACTCACTTTCTTTTGGTTTATGTCCTTTGCTTACAATATTATTATAACATTTTTTAGAGCCAAAGTCAATGAATTATTTTTTAATTCTTTAATAACTTTCTTCTAATAAATAAAAAGATTTAATTATTATATTAACAATAGAAAATTATTGTTATATAAAGGGGCTGCCTAATTTTAGCGGGAGTAAATATAAAATTAGAATTTTTAACAAAAATAATTTATAATATTTATTATATAACGGGGTATTAAAATTTTCTATTACATAATAGGGGTTCTATAATTTTTATTATATAATGGGGTATTAAAATTTCTGTTACATAATAGGGTTTCTATAATTTTATTATATAATAGGGGTATCAAATTTTTGTTATATAATGAGTGGCAGTGCATTTTATAATATATTATGTTATATAATAATTGTTATTTTTTATTTTATGATATGAATGTTATATAACTTTTGTATCTCCCTATGAATGTAACACAGTATGTTATATAACATTTGCTATTTATATTATAATACACTATGTTATATAATATATATTATTATCTACGATGTAACACATTATGTTATATAACAATAATAAGAAAAGGGTATCAACCCCTTTCTTATTATTTTTGTTATATCATTTCCTAATTATATTACAATCATAATGTATCACCACCTTTATATATCATTTTTGTTACTGCTTTATTTCGTAAGTGTAAACTTTTGTTGACGATTCCTTAAATTTTTCTTTTTGCGTTGTTACATAACCGTCTTTTACCAACTGACCCATAAGGGCAGAAATTTTTTGGGTCGAAAGTTCCATAACATCTGCTATAGTTCTTACAGACTGTTTGCCGTCCTCTTTCAGCAGTTTCAGTATACGTTCTTTTATAACAGTGTTTGTTTTTTGTTTTTCGGTCGTACGTTCGCGGCGTTTCTGTTTGCCTATTTCAATTTTTTCAAGTTCCGATTGGGCGTACTGTTTCATAACCTCGGTGATTTCGTCGCCGTTTATTACCATTTCAAAAAATTCAACCTTTGTCATAGAAATACCTCTTTCCTTAATGTTAAAGAAATGTGAATGTTTTGTAAAGAAGCCCATAGTACACTGTTTTTAGCACTCACGCTCTTTATTCTTTTGTACTGTTCCCTCCTTACATTATTATTATACCACATTCAGAAAATAAAAGCAATGGAATTTCTGTTAAGTTTTTTATAAAGTTTTTTAAATTAGTTAATTTTTCTAAATAAAAAAAATTATGTATAATATTTGTTTTTGTTTGTTTTTTGACTATTGTTAATGATTATTGGTGTTATTAAAAAATTAAATTAAAAAGTATAATTTTTTCTTGTTATTATGTCAATAAGTAGTCAATAGATATTTTCTTAATTTTTTGCAAAATATTTTTTAATTAGTTAATTCTTTTAATCTATTATTGCCGTTATATAATGTCTTTAATATTATTTTTGTTACATAACATTTTTAATATTACTGTTATAATATAATATTGATTATATGTTTGTAGTTGTATAACTTTTTATATATTATTATTGTTATATAATGTTTATGATAAATAACAGCTCATATTATTCTATTTGTTATATAACAGCTCACATCATATTTATTGTTATATAACAGCTCATATTATTCTATTTGTTATATAACAGCTCGCAGCTCACGTTGTTATATAACAAGCGTGTTGCAGCTCACATAATTTTAGTTATATAACAAATGTATTGCAGCTCACGTTGTTATATAACAAGCGTGTTGCAGCTCACATAATTTTAGTTATATAACAAATGTATTGCAGCTCACGTTGTTATATAACAAGCGTTATCTACTTAATATATTAGTCTATGTTATATAATAAACATTATATAACACAATGTGTTATAACGTAGGTTATTACTAATGTTATATAACATATTATGTTATAATCATAGAGAGAAACTAATGTTATATAACATAATATGTTATAACATCACACAGGGAGTTACAATAGTTATATAATAACTGTTATAACCTGTCGTTATCTTATAGTATGTTATATTATACTCAAAATTTTGTATAAAATAATCTTTATTATACTTTATAAAAATCAATTAGTAATATTGCATAAAAAACATATGTTATTTTTCTAAAATTTTTACATTCAAAACTATTGACAAACACGATTAAAAGTGATATAATATATAATAGAGAGAGGGAATCTCTAAAAAATAAAAAGGTGGTTACTAATATGAAACAATATTTTATTATTGACTTGTACGGAAGCAATGTTGTTACGGTGGCAAAAAACGTCACAAAAGATGAAGCAATAACAATCATAATTGATTACGTACGTAATTGTTCTGGAAAATGTGATTTGGAGGTGTATGAGATGTTACCATAATATAAAGGGCTGTAAAGCCCTTTTCTTTTCTTTTGTTATATAACAATTGTTATAGAACAATTTATGTTATATATAGCAGAGAGAAACAAATGTTATAAAACATATATTATAACTTTAGAAGTAACAAATATTATACAACATATAAAATTATAATAAGCAATATAATTATATCTTATAGTATGTTATATTATTATAGTAATTCAGCAAGGATTTTAGTCCTTGCTTTATTATTACATTATTCATTATTCTTAAAATTTTTAGGGAATAATATTATAACACCTTATGTTATAACATCACACAGGGAATTATAAGAGTTATATAATAACTGTTATAACCTACCGTTATCTTATAGTATGTTATATTTATATTAAATAAGATTTATGTAAGAATAACATCTATTATATTTCATGAAAGTCAATTGTAATATTGCACAAAAAATATGTGTTATTTTTCTAAAAATTTTACACTCAAAACTATTGACTTATCCGTGAATTTATGATATAATATATAATAGAGAGGGAAAATAAAAGAAAGGATTGATAGAATGAGTAAATTATTTATCACATTCGTAATACTAAATGTCTTGAATGTTATCATTCAGACAATTAAGTCCCTTTTGACAATTAAGGGTAACAAATGGGTGGCGGCATGGAGTAATGCCATAGCATATGGACTTTATACGGTGGTATTGGTTTATATGACGTGTGAATTATCTCTAATATTAAAAGCTGTGATAGTCGGCGGCTGTAATTTGATAGGCGTTTACATTGTAAAGTCTATTGAGGAAAGATTGAAAAAAGAAAAGTTATGGAAAATTGAATGTACAGTGAAAAATGAATTTGCTGAACAATTGTCAAATGTTCTAACTAACGTTAGTATACCTTTCACAAAAATCAATTGTACTACAAATATCTGCTTGTTTAATATTTACACTAAAAATCAGAAAGAAAGTTCCGCAATTCGAGAGATTATAAAGAAATATGATGTTAAATATTTCGTAACAGAAAGCAAAGATTTATAAGGAGAGGTATATATCATGTATTATAAAATAAAAAGATATTTTCAAAAAAGGGGAAAATTAGAGGACTTTTATTTCTGGGTTGATATAACAATAATTTTGGTATTTTGGTTTATTGTATTATTGTTAGTTATATAACATAATTATAGTATGTAGGTTGATATATAACTTACATACTATTTTTTTACAGTATAATATTATACACTATGTTATATTATATCATTGTAAAATACTGATGTTATATAACATCTGTTATAAAATCACACAGGGAGATACTTATGTTACATAACAGATGTTATAACCTGTGTGGGATAACAACTGTTATATAACACGTATTATTATTTTGGATAACAACTGTTATATAACACGTATTATTATTTTGGATAACAACTGTTATATAACACGTATTATTATTTTGAATAACAACTGTTATATAACACATTAAAAAAAGTGGAATTAAATTCCACTTTATGCTATCACTCCTCCCAATCTATTATTGTTGTTGTGATTTTGTCACTCAACTTTTCAACAAAATATCTCATAATGTAATAGCCACAAAACTCTTCCAGCAAATAATTGATGTTTTTGATGGCTTTTTCTGCCTCTTCTTTAGTGGAATAAATCTCCTCTAAATCAGCAGAAAAGTAGCCCGTCCTATAAAAAACCCCGTACATAAATAATACCTCCCTATTTTATCAAATCTTCGTACATCTCACGTGTTATTTCAATCCACGCGAGGGGCATCACGTTCACCTCTGTTTCGCGGACAAGTCCGCTATCCAGATGATACCAATATCTCATTTTTATCACCTCTCCTCCTTACATTATATATTATACTACTTTTCGCCGCCAAAGTCAATGAAATTTTCTTAAAAGGTTTATGAATTTTTTATTAAAATATCGGTGAGCAAATTTTAAGTATAACATATGTCGTCATATTTTAATAATTTAATATGTTAAAGTGAGCGAAACATAAATTATATAATAGAAGAAATATTTTAGTAGTTATATAACATAAAAAATTATATCAGAAGATATATAACATAAAAAATTATATCAGAAGATATATAACATAAAAAATTATATCAGAAGATATATAACATAAAAAATTATATCAGTAGTTATATAATATAATTTATATATCACCCGTTATATAAAATACATTACATATTATTTATTATATAATGAAGTAATATAACAATAAATATTATAACAAAGGAAATGTAACGACTATTATATAATAGATTTTATATAATACCAACTGTTATAACAAGTAGGTAATTACTTATATTATATAATAGGGGTTATATAATTTACTATGTTATAATATCATTTTTACGGTAAATGTCAATGAAAATTTCTTAAAAGGTTTATGAACTTTTTGTTAAGAATACGGAGAATAAATAACACGTGTTATTTTTCATATAGGGAATAATATATTTATATAACAAAAAAGATAAGGACGAATCCTTATCTTTCATCAATTAAAAATTATCATCACATTCTTGTGACATTTGTTGTAAAATATAATCAGTTTCTTCATCAAACACCTCTTGAATTTTCCTCACAAGGCGTACAAAGCTGGGATTATCCCATGCATCGGGATTAGCCTTTAAAATTTTTATTGCTTCACCCATTATTTCATTTGTGAAATTCTTTCTCATAACACCAAATCCTTTCTATTTCGGGGTTCTTCCCCTTTACTAATAATATTATATCATTTTTTACGGTAAATGTCAATGAAAATTTCTTAAAAGGTTTATGAACTTTTTTATTAAAATATCGGTAAGCAGGCTTGAAGTATAATATATTGTAATACATTTTAATATACTAAATTGCTAAAGTGCGGCGGTACTATGTTATATAACAAGGAAAATATATTAGTAGTTATATAATATAATAATTATATCAGTGGTATACAACATAAATAATATAACAAGAATTATATAATATATATTATTTATAGCTCATTATATAACAGAGGTTATATAACAAGGGTGTTATATAACAAGAAAAATGTAACTAACATTATATAATAACAATAATGTAACAACAACTGTTATAACAAACAGGTAATTACTTATGTTATATAACGGGTCATATATTTTATTATGTTATAATATAAAATATAAAAATTGTTATATAACAGTGATATAATAATAAATGTTATATTTTATAAAAATAATTTATGTTATATAACGGGGTAGTATAACAGTAAGTATTATAATTAAATAAAGAAACAAATGTTATATAAGAGGTTTTATATATTTTACTATGTTATATATTGTAGGGAGTAACTTATATTATATAACTGGCAATGTAATACCAACTGTTATATTAACAGTAAGTCATTTATGTTTATATAAGAGGGGTTATATAATAATAAATGTTATAACAAATAGAAAAATTTATATTATATAATAGGGGCAGTAATTTTTTAATCGGGATAAATAAAAGATGGTAAATTTTTCAAAAGGGGTATCAAACTTTTGAAAATTATAAAATTTTTATTAAGAATTTATAAGAAAAATAAAATCAATTTTAAATATAATAATGTATTAGCACAATTAACGTTCCATACAAGCATAAATAAAGAATTAACAAAGTGGCAAACGGCATATTTTTTTTATAACACCTTATGTTATAACATCACACAGGGAGTTACAATAGTTATATAATAACTGTTATAACCTGTCGTTATCTTATAGTATGTTATATTTATATAATAATTCGGTGAGGATTTTACTCCTCACCTTTGTTATATTACAGTCTTATTCCTCTTCCCAAAAATTATAGTGTGTATTTAGATAGTCACACGCCCTCTGTGCGGTCGCTCTATCTGGAAAATAAGTTTGTGTTAAATTCTGGTTCTGTCTTGTCATTGTTTCTGTATATTTCCTATCCGTATGGTTATACATAACGAAGTATTTATTTTCGTTAGTATCCCAATTTGGGGTATAATCGGGACAAAAAATATCATGCACCCTCTCTATTAAAAGCAAATAACTGATTTTGTCCGCTACTTGACACGCTCTCTCCTCTGAACGGAAATAATTGTTGTTTTCAACAGCAGTATCGTCCCATGGGTCGTAATCGTCTATGTTATTTTCTGTTACTGCACCATAGATATTAAGAAAAACGGTGTAGTAAGATTCCCCCTCAGGAACGCGGTTGAAAATTTCCGCTGCTTTTGCCTGCTGCAATTCATTGCGTAAGCTGGTTAATAATTCTTCCGCGTTGCGGATTCTTTCCTCAATCTCTGAAACTCTCATGACATCAACCTCTTTCTATTTTCGGGGTTCTTTTCCCCCTCACTAATAATATTATACCACTTTTTACAAAAAATGTCTTTGTTCATTTTCCCCGTCCGCCTTGCGGCGGCGGTTAATGAACTTTTGTTAGCTGACGTTTAACAGGGGTTAGATTTGGGTCAGCTTGTAAACCACTTCACGCAGGGTTTAAATCCACGTTTTCAGTTCCTCGTTTTCTTTTTTCAGCTCTTGTACTCTTTTTTCTAAGAGGTCATTCTTATCATCAAGTTCCCAGATTGTTTGGGTCAATCGGTCAACTGCACGTACTTTCTGCTTTTTAACATTGTCCAGCTCCCATTCAAGACACTTAATTTCCGATTCTCTTATGTCCTCTTGGGTTGAAACCTCATTGTACAGGCTATCCAGCAGGCTATTGATTTTCTCAACGTATTCCATATTTTATCAACCTTTCTTATTATATCGGGGTCAGCCCGCCCATACCGCAGGCGACCTATACCGATTTTTTGTCCGTTTTTTATTCAGCTTTTTCAAGCTTTTCAAGCTCTTCAAGCGTTTTCAAGCTGCAAAACGTGGCTTTGTTGTACTTAATCTGTATTTCTACACCATTTATTGTGATGTCACCTTTTTCAAAGAATGGTGTTGAATTATGCTGCCAAAGCTGATTATATCTGTTATATATCAGCTTTTCAAATAATTGTCCTCTATTGTAGCTTTTTCCTGTGCTTTCTCTCAGCTTATCCAAAGCTACTCTGAATTCGTCTGTTGTGCACAAATTTTCAAAGCCTTTTTTCTTTTCCAGCTCCTGCAAAGTCTGTTTTGCAGGTTGAAAACGCAATGTCTTATTGGTCTGACTTTGCGTGTCAAAGCCTATGCACAAAGCCAAATCCTCTTTCTTCGCCATTATATAACGAACGTAACCGTCCATTACATAACCGATGCAATAAGTGTGAGCCTTTGAGTAGTGGTGATACTTGTTAAAAGCTGCCGTTTCCTCTTGTGTTGGTGGTTTAATTTGTCGCATACCGTTCAAATCCTCTCTAATCGATTTTATAGTGATTGTTCTTTTCACTATATATATTATACCACAAAAGCGTCTTTATGTCAATAGTTTTTGAAAAAAAAATGTGACGAAAAATCATTTATTTTCAAAGTGTTTTTTGGTGATATTGCACAAAGACTAACAGTATATTTATAAATATCATTGCTAATAAAAATATATTTTTAGTGTTTAAGTATTTATCAATATTTATTATTAAAGAATATACACTAAAAATCTAATCATACTTAAAATGTTTTATTACATAAATAATATATACTATAAAGCATTTGTGTGAAATATTAAATAAGTATTAACAATTAGTAACTTTTATCTGAACAGAAAATATTAAGTAAGTATTAACAATCAGTAATTTTTTGTGAATGTGAAATATGAAATAAATATTAACAATTAGTAATTTTTTTCTAAACGTAAAATATGAAATAAACATTAACAAACAAGCATAAAATCTTTAATTAGTACAATCTTTTAATTATTAACAAATAAATAATAAGCCATTAATTAGTCAAATATTTTAATTATTAACAAATCATTGATTGGTAAAATATTTTAATTATTAAGTTAAAATGAATGAAAAGTAAACAAATTGTTAATTAGTAAAATCTTTTAATTATTAAATTAAAATGAACAACAAGTAACTGAACTGTTAATTAATAAAATATTTTAATTATTAAGTTAAAATGAATGAAAAGTAAACAAATTGTTAATTAGTAAAATTTTTTAACTATAAGATTTATGAATAATCTATTAACAGGTTGTATATAGCTTATAAACAAAATATGAATGGGATATGAACAGCTTATTAACAGGCTATTTCCAGCTTATTAACAAAATGTTACGGGGGGTTAAAATTTTTAACAAATAATTTTCGTTATATAACACGTGTTATCCTGGCAAAAAATTCTTGAACCTTTTTTTCAAATTTTAGTTCTATTTTTCTCTCTTTTTCTTCTTTTTCTCTCTCTCTCTTAATATTATATCATTTTTTCTGTAAAAAATCAAATATTTACTTATAAAATTGAATATTTGACATATTACCTTTTTCATGTTATAATATTATTAGAAGAATAATTCGGAACAACAAATTACTCTTATTATTTTTAATATATTATTATTATTATATTTAAAAATATAAGATAGTTGTTTAATAATGCGTCAGCATTATTAAACATTCTTATATTAACATGAGTAATTACGTAGTAATTACGAGTGTTAATATAAGAACTAAAAGAAGTTATTTTAGAAATTATAAAGTTATTTTAGAAGTTATAAAGTTATTTTCATATTAGTTTTCTTTTTATTAAATATTAGCTTTATTAGTTTAAAATTCTCTTTTCTTTCTTCTATTTCATATTAGTTTTTTAATTCTCTTCTCTTAATTCTTATTTTTAATATTATTTCTTTCTTATTAACTTCTTTTTCTCTTTATAATTTTAATAACATTTCTCTCTTTGATATTTTTATTAACATTCTTTCTCTTATAAATCCTTAATAACAAAAGGAGTGATTAAATGAAATTTAATTTAGACTTCAATATCTATTCTGCAAAAGATAGATTAAAAGAAGTCAAAAATATTATAGATTGTAATTCAAATTTAACACCTCTTGAAATTGAAACTCTTAGCAATTACATTCTTTATGGAAAAGATAATAATGGCACATCATCAGTAGACCGCAAAGAAATTCAAATTAAAACTAAATTTAATTCCTATCAAAAACAAAAATTTCTTTCTTTAGATGAACTAATGGAATCACCAAGTTTTGATGAATGTTAGCTTTAGAATGATGATGTTGTCTATAAAAGAGTTAAGCCAACTATTGATAAAGAAAAAGCTAAACAAATTCCAGGAATGGAAGAGCTTTGGGAAGAAATTGATAAATGGCAAGCAGCTTTAAACAGCAATAATAGGAAAAAAAATAAACAATTTACTGATTAGAAAAAAGCTTATTTGTTAAAACATTTTCTTATTTAGCTTAGAACTTAGTAGTACTATTTAATGGACTCGTTTTATCCAGTCATAGGTACTGAAAAAAATTACTTAAAGTACTATGGCGACCCATTAAATTCTCAATTAACTTATCCAGTTTTGCCCCGCGGCACAGCAAAAAGTTCTAATGACATCAATTTTATTAAACCTTTTTATGATAAGTCTGAACCTGCTATTGCAGTAACTGATGAAGAAATAGAAGAATGGAATAGTAAGGGCAAAATTTATTTTAATTTTAGAAACAGAACCCATTTATATTACTTAATAAATAACTGGGCTAATATAGTTTCTTTTGTAGAAGATGAAAAAGCTGCACCGTTGTGGGAGTTAATCTGGACTTTTGAAATTTATCAAAAAATGGCGAATCTTTCTCCTCAACAAGAATTTATTTTAGAACTAAAAAAACAGCAAAAATGCAATAAAGACATTTAGGATTAGTTAGTAAAACAATTGGGAATTTTTCATCAGACTAATTATATTAGCACTATTTATGTTAAGACCTTGGACAAAATAATTTAGGCTGTAGAACTTAATTATGATGAATGGTTGGCAAAAGATTATGAAAAGGCTTGGAAACAATGTGTTTGTTGTAAAAGCATAAAGTTGCGTGATTCCAGAAATTTTATTAAAAAGAATAAATCAGTTGATGGACTAACCAATAGATGTAAAGAATGTGATAGAAGAAAAAGATTAAAACTTCCAATTATTGTTTATGATGATGTTGCGCCGCAAGGGGTGAAAATGTTGTGAAAGAATTAGAAAAGCTTTTAGAATGTTTTAAGAAAATGAATTTTGTTGAAATTATGGGCTTTGGAAATTTGATGGGAGTTTAGGAAGAAGAAGAATTTGATGATTATGTTACTAATATTTTGTATGCTTTTAGTTAGTTACCAAGAAAAAGAAGAAGAAAAATTTTAAAATTGGCAAAACAAGTCGTAGGTTAATATTACCTTCGCCGCCAAAGATGTGAGGTGATTAAATGGCTCTTAGACGTTGTGAAAGGTGTGGACAAGATAAAACTGCGGCGCATTACATAGCTTGTAAATAGTCAATAATACATCGCGGCGCATTGCCAATATGCCGTGAGTGTATTGCAAGTATTATTTCATAGACTCCTGAAAATGAAAAATGGAATACAGTTAATAAGATTTGTCAATGGGCTGACATTCCTTTTGTTCCAGAGGAATGGCATAAAATTTATAAAGGAAATGGTAAAGATGCTTTTGGTGTTTACGCCGCAATTTTTAGAGAAAAATCATATGAAACATTGGATTGGCAACAATATAATGATGTTTATTTAACATTAGATGAAGAAAATAGAGTTGAAGATGCTTTGCCAGCAGAAAAAGAAAGACAACATAGATTTTTAATTAGAAAATGGGGAGAATCATATGATGATAGTGAATTAGAATATTTAGAAAATTTGCATAAAGGCTTAGTTGAATCTCAAAATATAGTCGGAGCATTAAATGAAGATTAGGCTCTTAAACTTTGTAAGATTTCTCTTATAATTGAAAATAAAATTAGAACAGGTACAGACTTTTCAAGAGATTTACAATCCTATGATAGTTTAGCTAAGCTTTCTAATTTAACCTCTAAAAATATTAAAGACGCTTAGGAATTTGATTCAGCAGGAGAGGTTATAGCTTATTTGGAAAAAATAGGAACAAAATTTAAATATTATGATGATGTTAATAGAGATGAAGTTGATTTTACTATTAAAAATATAAAAAATTGGTTGCGCTATTTATATGTAAATGAATCTGGAGTAGCCGAAGAAATAGAACAAAGAATTAAGAATTTATCCATCGCGGCACAAATAGAGGGAGAAAATTTTGATGAGTAGGAATTTAGAAGATATTAGGAAGTTGAGCAAGATGATGAAGAGAAAGAAGAATTTAGGCTTAACATAGATTAAGGTGTAACAATGGAAAAAATAAATATGCCTAACTCAATTCTTAATTCTCTTCATTATGTTGTTAAACAAGCTACAAAAAAATATTATAAAGATGGTATTGAACTTGAAAAAGGCGCACTAATCACAGAACAACGTATTAAAGACAATAGAGAATTGTATGAATAGATATGTAACTATTGGATTTGTTATCCTGATTGCTTTATTGACCTAATTACTCCCAGTTATTCCCATTTCAAACTATTTTTTTATTAGAGAATTTTTTTAAGAGCCATATTGCGCCATGGTCGTATTTGTACTATTGCGCCCCGTGCTTTTTCTAAATCTTTTATTTCAATCTTAGGAATGTTTTTAATGTGCATTTTTAGACCTGGCATTAAAGTGTTTATTTGTGCGCCTGGTAAAGCACAATCAGCAAAAATAGCAAAAGAAAAATTATTTGAAATTTATGATATTTTTCCCTTACTTAAAAAAGAACTTATAGGCGATGGTGCATATGGCGTTGATTATGTTAGTTTATCTTTTAGAAATGGTAGTAAATTTGATGTCGTAAGTCCTTTAGGTTCTTAGCGTGGTGGTAGACGCGGAGGCGGCATAATAGATGAGTTCCGTGACCATGTGCCTGATGATATAAACTCTATTGTTTTGCCGCTGTTGAATGTTTCTCGTAAAATGGCAAATGGACTTCTTAATGAAAATGAACCACATCAGGTTTAGATTTGGATTACGTCAGCTTCTGATAAAAACAGTTATGCTTATGACAAAACTATTGAATTATTGGAAATGGCAATAATAAATCCCAATAAATTTTTCATAATGGGTTGTGATTATAGATTGCCTGTTGAATGTGGGCTTTTGCCGCCTGATTTTATAAATGAGTTAAAAGCTTCATAGACTTTTAATGAGGCAGATTTTGCACGTGAATATATGAGCCGTTTCGTAGGAATGTCATCAGATTCTTGGTTTAACTATGAAAGAATAATGGCACATAGAAAAATTGTAAATCCTGAAAATTAGGCACGTTTTAGTGAAAATGCAGATTATTTTTATGTACTTTCAGTTGACGTAGCGCGGCGAGGTTGTTAGACCGTATGTACTGCCCTAAAAGTTTATCCAAAAGATGATGGCAATTTTAAAATTAAATTAGTCAACTTATATGTTTTAGGAAAAACAGAAAATGAAAAAGTCCTTGGCAAACAAGTCATAGAACTCAAAAAATTAATAAAATAGTTTAATCCTCGTCAAGTTGCCCTTGATATAAATGGTCTTGGAATTTTTATGGCTGATGAAATGATTAAGCCTACTTATGATTATGCCACAGGTATTACTTATCCTGCTTATGGCTTTATAAATAGAGATGAATATTTAAAAATTTAGCCTAAAGATGCGCCAAAAATTCTTTTTGGTATTAAAGCAACGGTGCAAATTAACAGTGAAATGCACTCAAAATTATATGCAAAAATTGACACAGGAAGAATGGATTTTTTAATAACCGAAAAAAGTGCTTATGAAAAAATAATGGCAACAAAAACAGGATAGCGAATGAAAATAGAAGATAGAAGTCAAAGACTTGTACCTCATCAACTTACAAGTTACTTAATTGATGAGCTTATGAATTTAAGAACTAAACCAGCGGGAGCTAATAATTTAATAGCAGTAGAACCTATAAATAAGAGAATGACAAAGGATAAGTTTTCGTCACTTGAAATGGGTGTTTATGTTATCTCTTTAATGGAACAAGAACAAACAAGCCGCCGCCGCAATAGAGGTTTAGAAAGACGTTAGCTTACTTTTTATAGAACGGGAGGTGGACAATAATTGGATAATAAAGATTTGGAAAGAATTAGTAAATTCAAATCGGCTTTACAAAAAATGATAGCAACATCAGAAGATGCTTATAGAAAAACTGATGGTAAGTTTTTCTCCTCTAAACAAAAAGTTTACAGTAAAGATGAAATAGTTTAGATAGTGTCACAAGGAAATCCAATAGAGAGAGCGGCATTAAGTGAGTTCTTCTTTCAAACTAATGGTTTATATAAGAGAATTATATTACATTATTCAACTTTTTTAACTTACTCTTGGATTCTTGTACCTTATCTTAAAAATAGAAAAGATGTTATTTCAGATAAAAAGATAGCGCAAACATATTATAATGCCTCTGACTTTTGTACTACTTTTTAGATAGAGAGAAAATGTGCGCTTTTTGCCAAAGAAGTTTTTACAAAAGGAGCATATTATGGTCTAATAATTGAAGATGGTGATAATGTAGTAATTTAGGATTTACCTTTTGATTATTGCCGCAGCCGTTTTAAGAACGCGCAAGATGTTGATATTGTAGAATTTAATTTAGACTTCTTCAAAAAAATTAGAGATGATGATATTAGAGAAGAAATTCTTAAAACATATCCTAAATTTATTTAGAAAGCATATAAGTCTTATATAAGTGACAAAGGTAAGAAATGGATTTTTTTGCCAGCGGAGCAAGGAATTTATTTTTCATATTTTGAAGAAAAGCCGTTTTTCTTAGATTTGATTCCACTATTAGATGACCTTGATGATTATAAGGACATTGATAAACAAAGAAATTTACAAGCATTAAAACGAATTTTAGTTTAGAAAGTCGGCACAGAAGGACTGGATTTGGTTTTTGAACCAGATGAGGCTGAACTAATGCATAACGGCGCATTAGAAATGCTTGTTGATAATCCTGACATTGATGTATTAACTACTTATTGTAATATTGACCTATTAGACCTAAGTAGTTCAGATGATGAAAAGACAGAGGTTACTGATGTTCAGAATTTGATTTATGAATCTGCGGGCATGTCAAAAGAATTTTTCTTTTCAACAACAGAAGCTGGACTTGCTTATTCTACTAATAATGATATTGCCTTAACAATGATTCTTGGACTTAGATTTGCACATTTCTTTACTACTTTATTAAATTATAAGTTTGAAAATAAAAAAGTTAGATTTAAACTTATAATTTTACCACTTAGTTATTATAATAGTTCAGATTATACTACTCGTGCAAGAGATTTAGCTACATTAGGCTATAGTTTCTTGACTCCTATTCTATCAACTGGTTTAGACCAGACAAATCTTTCTAATCTCAAAATGTTAGAAAATGATTTACTTGAACTTGATGAAATTCTTAAACCTCTACAATCTTCTTATACATAGTCAGGTAAAAAATCAGGTGAGCCAATGGGTGAAACTAAAGGATAGAGTTCTGATGGATAGGATAGATAGACTGAACAGGATTCCCAAGAATCAGCTTAGGAATCTGAAAATACTGATGAAACAGAGGTGAAAAATGAGTGACCTCTTCAACAAAAATTTTTTAGGAAGCTTCAGAAAAAATTATTGAAGAAGCTGCAAAATCCTTTGCTAAAATATCTGAATTATTTTCTTAGCAAATTGAGGATTCTGATGATGAAAAAACGCCGCCTGTTGAATTAGAAGTAACGCTTTGTAGCGAATTAGAGCCTATAAATGAGGTTATGTCTAAAGGTAGAGTAAGAATTTTCTATACTGGTTTTAATAGAAATCGTACTTATATATCAGATGATTTTGCTAATTAGCTTATTGCATCTTTACCTTATACTCCTGTTAAAGGAATTTTTAATGAAGAAGAAACAGATTATTCAGACCACGGCGAAGATAATACAGACGGGCGTATTTATGGTTTAGTAATGGCTGAACCTAATTTTGCTTGGGAGGATTATCTTGATACTGATGGTGTGGTTAGAACTTATGCTTGTGCAGACGTTTTATACTATACTGGTTTATATCCAGAGGCAAAGTTAATTCCTGGACAACCTCAATCAATGGAAATTTATAGAGATTCTTTAGTTGGCGAATGGCGTATTTGGGAAGATGGCAAACCTTATTACCATTTTTTAAATGGCTGCCTTATTGGATTATAGGTTCTTGGAATGGAAACAGAACCTTGTTTTGAAGGTGCAGCTTTTTATAGTTTGAAAAAAGATTTGCAATTTTTAATAGATAATGTAAAGAATTTTAGCAAAAAGGAGGAGGATATATCAATGGAAAAGGATTTATTTAAACTTTCTTTTGGTGAAATAGAATATAAAATTTTTAGAATTTTAAATCCTGAATATGATGGTATTGAAAACTGGAATTACAATTATCAGTTAGACAAAATATATGATAATTATGCTCTTTGCTATAACGTTAAGGATAATGAATATTATAGAGTATATTATTCTAAGGATAACGATGAAGTAAAAGTTGATAAAACGGAAAAAGTAAAATTGATTGATGTTACTGAAAGTGAATATGAATTTTTAAATAGTAACATTGGTATTACTTATGAATCTATAGTTGAATCTTTTAATAAAATAAAAGAGCAATTAGATAGTTTTGAAAATGTAGAAAATGATTGTGCCGAAGTGGAAGAACAAGAAACTGTCATTGAAGAAAATAGTGACGTAGTGGCAGATAATGGCACTGCGACTGATGTTGAAACAGTTGAATCTGTAGAAGATACGGCTGTGGCGGAAGGTGCTGAATCTGAAACAGAGGCTGAAAAAGAATCATTTGCTAACGAAATTGAACAATTAAAGTAGGAAAAAACTGTATTAGAGGCTCAAATACAACACCTTAATATAGAGAACGAAAAACTTAATGGTTTCAAGAAAAATATTGAAACTGAACAAAAAACTTCTATTCTTAATGAATTTTCATAGTTTTTAAGTGATAATAGTATCGAAACTTTTAAATCCGATATAGATAAATATAGTGTAGAAGATTTTAGGAAAGAAGTTTGTACAGCTGCATATGATAATAGTCCTTCTATCTTTAGTAGAAAAGATACTGAAACTAATTTCTACCACAAGATTAGCACTGATTTAGGTTCTGATAAAAATGAGCCGATGAATGGTGCAGAGAAGATATTATATAATTACAAAAAGAGACAAGGAGGTAATTATTAATGGCACTTAAAGAATTTGATTGCAAAGGCTTTGGTTAGATTGAACCCAGTCAGGTATGGTTTAATAGAGCGGGTATGATTGAGGCACAATGCCGCCTTGACCCCACTAAGTTCGCTGCTAATTTTCCTATGACTTCCGCAGAAGCAGAAGCAGAAAAAATTTATGCTGAAAATGGTGCATTTTTAGTAGTTGTAAAAGATTAGGGAATTGTTACTATTCCTACTAAAGAATTATGTGATAAAGGTTATAAAATGGGTATTAACTACTCAACTGAAAAAATTTATAATCAATTTACACCTGGACGTAGAAACTTCTGCATGATTTGTGGTGAATATCTACCCCGTATAGGTTTTGTTGAGCCTGGTATGAGAATTTGTACTAATACTGTTATGTATGACGATGCTGGTGATTTAAAGCCTACAAGTAGTGGAAAAGTTTCGCCCTCTGTTGAAGTATGGCAGAATGTAAAGAAAAAGTTAAAAGAAAATTCTGATACGCCTATATATGCAGTAGTAACTAATGATTCTAAGGGCAAGCTTGTTATTGGTGGAGACCCGTCAGAGGCAATCGGCAATGTATATGGAGTAGTAACTTAGGTATATACAAACGCAGATACAACCCTTTCATTCAAAATAATGTTTATTGAAAAGCCTGTGGCTTAATTTTAGGGAAAGGAGGTAGACACAATGAACGATAATATAGATATAAAAGCAGTAAAAGATTTAGTTGTATGTTCTTTCTATGGTCGTAATCCAGACCCGACTAAATACAGTAATACGGACATAAAAAATGCACTTAGTGAAGAAATTCATAAAATAGCAAGTGACTATGCATCTTATCGTAGAAATAAGTACGACCTTTTTGAAATAATGCAAGAAGCTTATACTGAAATTCTTCCTAAATAGGTAGAAGCCTTTATGGGAACTTTTGCAGAAATAAAAACAGTTCCTGATGGTTAGAAAGCACAATTTGTAGTAAAAACAGGTCGTAGACGTGCTAAACAATTTATAACTGAAATTGGTCTAAATGGTGCTTATGAATCTTTTAGACTTGATGTCAACACCTTTGAAGTTGGTGGTCATGCAATTGGCGGTGCAGCTTATATAGATTATGACCGTTATATTCGTGGTGAAGAAGATATAGCTGAATCTACTGAAATTCTTTTAGAGGGCTTGCAAGAAGCACTCTACGGCGAAATTCAGAAAGCTTTACTTGCTTCTGTAAATGCAGAAGATAGACCTGAAAACAACCGTTATATTTCTGCTGGTTTTGACGCAGATTTAATGGCACAGGCTTGTCGTGTTGCAGGCTCTTATGGCAATGGTGTTACCATTTTTGCCGCTCCTGAATTTGTTGCCGCAATGGGTGCAGATGCTATTGGCGCACCTATTTATGGTACTTATGCACTAACTAATAGTCCTACTGCTGGTTCTGCACCTGGCTATGCAACTCCTGTTTATAACCCTCGTAATATAGAGGAAATTGCTGCTTATGGACGTATAAGAACATTCCGTGGCAGTCCTATAGTAGAGATTCCGCAATCTTATACTGATGAAACAAATGAAACTACTGTAACTAATCCTGCTGTTGCTTATATATTCCCCAACAATGGTAATAAGCCTGTTAAGATAGTATTTGAGGGTGGCGTTCAAGTTGATGATTGGCAGCACAGAGATAGAAGTTTTGAAGTAGAAGTTCAGCAAAAAGTTGGCGTTGCTATACTTACTAACTATGATTGGTGTGTATATGTAAATACTGATTTACAAGACGCTGACAAATATCCTACTAAATATCCTACAGAATACGAAGCTACTTAATATATATAAAAAGAAGTGGTGAGTGAGTAAAACTCACTTACCATTTTTCTATTTCGGCAATAATAAATATTGTGAGTTAAAAGGAGGAGTTTTTAATGACAGATAGAATGGTTGAAATAAGGAATATGGTTAGAGGTAACATCAGTATTAAAAAACCTGAATATGGTATAAATCTTAAATGGAGTACTTTTAATCAACCAAGAAAAATACCTTTTTCTTTGCTTGAATAGGCTATTTGGGACGCAGGAATCCGTAATATGTTTGAATCTGGTATTCTTTATATTGATAATTTATAGGATAAAATTGATTTAGGACTTGAACCAGCTGATGCTGTTGAGCCTGTTAATATAATACAACTTGATGTTACAAAAATGGAAAATTATTGGAAAAATATTCCTTTTCCTGTTTTTAAGAAAGAAGTAAGTAATCTTACAAAAGTTTAGGTTGATAGTCTTATTAGTTATGCAATTACTAATAAAATAGTAGACATGGAAAAATGCGAGTGGCTTAAAGAATTAACGGGGAAAGATATATTGAAATCTATTTCACAAAGAGCAGAAATGGAAGAAGCTGATAAAAAAAGAAAAGAACAGGAAAAAAGAAACCAGATTGATATAAGGTGATTTAATGACTACTTTATTAGATGTTTATGACGCTTTTTTAAGTAGAATTAACGAAGATGAGTGGTCTACTGGTTATAATGAAGAAGATTTAGAATGGTTTCTTAAAGATTGGCGGGCGATTCTAAACATAGCTCTTTCGTAGTTCAAATTTCCAAGATGTAGTCTTGATATAGATGAAGAAAAAGAATGTTTTGTAGATAATTCCATGGGTCAAGCAGAAATTTAGGTTTTAGCCACATTTATGAAAGCTGAATGGATTAAACGTACTATAGATTCATGGGAGAACATTAAAACGTAGTATGATGAAAAAGATTTTTCCCAAGCTAATTTATTAAAAAGTTTTATTTCTCTCAAAGACCAAGTTGTTAATGAAGCAAAAACTTTAGAGAGATTATATTATAGGTCTGTTAATAGATAGCCATTTAACTATGGTAATTTAGCAGGCGGCAGAACGGGTAGAAAAATTACATGAATTAGCAAGAAATTGTAAAAGAAGCCTATAAGGATAAAATGAAAAAGAAACTTTATGGACTTCTTAGAGAGAGAGAAAAAGATGGTGAATGGGAAAAATTTTTAGATACAATTTTGATAGAATTAAGTGGTTATTCAGATAATAGTAAAACAATAGAATATTACACTCTTTATTCAAAATTATCTGCTTGCCGCTATTTATCCTTTAAATACTATAGGAAAACAATTTTTGAATGTATGAATCTTTTTGATACACTTAGGATAGATGTAATATGAGTTATTATTCAGATGTGTATTTGAAAAGAATAAATAAAGATGGTACAACAAGACAGGATAGAATTAAGACCAAGAAAGAAAGAGAATTTAATGAAATTTTTCTTAAAAGAAGTATGTATTAGGTTAAATTAACTTCTGTTAATAATGAAGCAAGAAACGATATTTGTTCGCTTCAGCCTAATAAATGGTCTGAAAGTTAGATTATAAGTAATTTACTGATGTCAACCAGCTCTGCGGCTTTGAATACTGGTGACATTTTAACTATAGATTAGAAAATTAAAGATAAAGAAATAGAAAAAATTTATCTTGTAATTTTCAAAGAAGAAAATTTAACAAAAGGTTATTAGTTATTTAAGTTAATTTGTTTAGACTCTAAAATTAACATCACAAATGAATATGGCGACACTTTATATTCTATTCCTGTTAAATTTGTTAATGCAACTGGAACTTTTACTGTAGATAGTATTATTACGACTGGTTTAGGTTATCGAGAACCTTCTGGTAATCGTTCTTTTATTACATAGAATTTTGACTTTTTAACTAAAGGCATTTATTTTGAATATATGAATAAAGGTTGGGAAATTATGGGTTCTGATAATGGAATTTCTATTCCAAATGTTGCATATTGTTATATTGGTAATAAATTATTAACCGAAGAAGAGCCGCGTTCTTCTGAAGATATATTAGTTGGGGAAGATATAAACTTTTTCCTTAACAATCGTTAAGGGGTGAAGCTATGGATTTAGATTGTTCTAAAGTTAAATATGGATAGGAATTAGGTACTAATCTATTAAAAATTGCAAAAAGATTAACTTAGAATGAAAATTTAGTTATGCTTTTAGATAATACAGATTTAGACCCCCTTAACAAAGAAAAACACCCTGAACAAATAAATGGAATTTCTCTATTAAATAAATTGATTCGTATTGTGCCACTTGTAACAGCAGAAGAACAAAATACTAAATCTAAAATTGTTATCATTTTTTCTGGTAGTGATATTACATCAAATAGTGATAATGAAAATATTGTCCTTAATATTGTTGTTTATTGCCCATTTAAGGAATGGTTAATAACTGGTGACACAATTAGACCTTTTGCTATAATGAGTGAAATAAGAAAAAGTTTATAGGATAAGAGAATAAATGGTTTAGGGGAAATCAATTATTTAGGTTTTGATTTATCAACTTTAACGGAAGAAATAGGAGCTTATTCCATGAGGTTTAGAATCAATGCTTTCAGCTGATAGAATTAAAGAAATCAAAGCTTAGGCTTTTGTAGGTGTGCCGAGTTAGTTGTCAGATGTTTGTAAAATTTATCCATTAAAAATGAAAGAAATTATAGAAATGGGCGAATTAACATATAACTCTAAACTTGGCTTATTACTTCTTAATGAAACTTAGATAATTGATATTATAAAAGAAAAAACTGGCGAGGAATTGTCAGTAGACCAAGTAAATCCTCTTCTTTATTTATTAGCAAGTACCGAGTATAATGATGGTTTTTTGTTAGACCTATAGAAAGCCTTTTACACTTTTATTAAAGAAGAAGTATTGTTTTTACCAAAAATTAACTCTATTTTAGTGGGCGCACCAGAAGAGCGCAGACTTATAACTGTAGATAATTTTTAGGACTTCCAAAATATATTAAAAATATAGAATTGCAAAGAGGTTACTTCTGAAATTCCTAAAGACGAAACGCCGTGGGAGAGAAAGATGCGTATTAACCGAGAAAAAGTTGCACAGGCAAAAAGAAGATAGGCTAATAAAAATGGAAAAACATAGACATTATTAGAGCGTTTAGAAATTGCCGCAGTTTATGGAATTGATTATAGAAATGAAACTTTTTATGGTATGAATTAGTTAATTCGTAGGCATTAGGCTAAAGAAAAATGGGATATGGATATGGCTATGTTATGTGCGGGCGCGGATTCTAAGAAAATAAAGACAAAATATTGGGGTGAAAATCTCGATGATGAATAAGGAGGTTGACAAATGAATCAGAATTACTTTGAAAAATTCGGTATTAAAGACGTAGCAGATGTTACTATATACCGAATTGAAAAGAAAGAAGAAGCTTACGAATCATAGAGACATATAAATGTTTCCTCTGTTTTAAGAGGCGCAGTTGAGCTAAGAACTGTTTATCCTATGGAAGATGGTTTAAGTATAGATGAAGGATTTGAAGCTTATGTATTTACAGATGCTGATATACTTACTCATACAAATTATGATTGTGATGATAAATTGACAGCTAATGCTGTTTATTCAGGTGTTGAAAAGTTTACCTTTGAAGGAGTTGGAAAAGGTTAGGAAGAAGAAGCCTTTAAGGGAACGATTGAAAGTGGTATAGAAAATATTGATTTTGAACTCACTTTTGATGATGGTGAAAATAAATTAAAAGAGCAATTAGAAAAAGAACTTAAAATCGGAGATAGTCTTGACCCGACTGCCACGGTAGATGAATATTCTGAACAACTTACTGTAAGAGATATAGTAACAAAAAGATTACTTGACATTGGTAATTTAGAAGATTATGAACTTGATAGTGAATTTGAAGTTAAATCAAAACCTGAATTAAAAATTACTTACACCATTGAAAAGGCTGGTGAAGGTGAAGATAATAGTAATGGTTATAATTTGCACTTCACTGTAAAATTTGTTGCACACTTTAATAATGTAATTTACAAGTCCATTGATGAAGATGAGCTTGTATCTGGTGTGTATAAGCCTGGTCATTATGGTAAAGCTGATTCCGATAAAGAAATTGGAACTCATGAATATAGCTATGCTGAATAGGCTTTCATGTTATTTGCTAAGAGATAGAATCTACTTTCAAAAACTGGTACACGTTATCATTTTGATAATGTTGATGAGTTAATGGGTAATTTAGTATTTGAAGATACTTATGCTACTTCGGCAAATTCAAATGAAAGAGTTGTAGTATTAGGTCTTGCAGAAAATGCTGATGAAAATGCCTCAATGACAGGTACATCATCTTGGTTTGAACAAGACTATGATATTAGCTTAATAAATGAAGAAATAGCAAACCTAAAGGAAACATTTACAGCAAAAGCTTATGATATAGATTATGGTACTTATGCAGAACTTGTTGTAGAAGATGAGATGGGTTACTATAATCCTAAATTCTTGGGTACTAAATATGATAAGGCTAAAAAGGTTATTGCTAATACTGGCAAAGACGAATATGAAAAATTCGCCAAAGAACGTAAAGGAATTGATATGGCACTTGTAAGAGCTACTATGTGGGGCGAGGGTGAGCATTACTCAATCAATGACGCTATTGATGCACTTAGACAGCAATAGAAAATAATTGATGCTGATGATACTTCAAAAGACAGCGGCATTTCAAAACTTTATGGTGGTTATAAAGTAACTGGACAAGAGCTTCCCAATGTTGGTGAGGAAGATACTGGTTCAGATTACATTTACACAGTCGGCGAAACATCTACTGATATAACTTCTAAATATAACCTTGATAGTGTATTAGAAGCTTTAACTAATTTAGCTCTTGTTGACGATTATCTTGGTAAAGAAGTAGAAGTTGATTATGGTGTAAAATCTGATGATAGTGTTGAAACAAGCGGAAAAGCATCTAATAGAGCAATCTATGTAGATACTGTTAACGCCGCCGCGGCAGCAAGTTCTCACTTATATCTACTTCATAACAGAAATTATCGTAAATTAAGCACTGATACAGACGGAATTTTTACTTTCTCTGATAAGAAAGGAAATAAGGTTTATTATCAAGACAAGATTTTTGCAGGCGTAGAATGGCTTGGACTTGTTATAATTGGTAATAAAGGCTTAATGTTTGTTGTAAATCGTCATGGCGAAAATGCTGGTTCAAGAATTGGTTGGTTAGTAAGTAATTCAGGCTTTATAAATGATAAAGAAGCTGATATAATTACTAAAAAAGGTTTAATTCATACTACAGATGTAACTGTTAATGATGAAACTTTTGAAGCTACTTGTGTAGTTAAATCCTTAAAAGTTCGTAAAATTATGAAAACCACCAATCGTTATACTCCCGTATTGTTCCTTGATACATTAAAGATTTCTACTCTTGAACAAACTGCCGAAGAAGTTTATGCTACTGGTGGACATGGTAACTCCAATTTAATTGGTTGGGACTATGGTAGAGAAATTACCTTAACAATGCAAGATGCTTTATTCACTCCTGCATCAATGAGCGCGGCATTCGGTGGTTATGATGGCAAAGACTTTAGAAGTGGAATCAAGGAAACTAAAATAATTGATAGAACTGAACCTTGTATTGCGCCAAGAAGCTTTATAGTTCCTGCTGGCAACCAGAATGGAACTCCCACAGAAGCTGATAAGACTCCTTGTGCCGTTTATATAGATAGAAATACTATGTAGCCTTATCCTGATGGAACACCTATTGCAGAGGGTGAATCTTACTTAAAATTCACTCGTTCTGTTGGATATGAAGGTCAATCTCTTGGAAAGACTATTGAGATTTCTGCTGACAAATTCCCCGGCACTTATAAGGTAGTTGGTGATACTGTAATTCGCATGAAAGACACAGGCGAAGAACAGAAATTCCAGTTTATTATACCTATGGCTAAAATGTCTACTGAACAGACTATTACATTAGAAGCTGATGGCGACCCGTCTGTTTTCGATATGAACATGACTGTACTTCGCCCTGAAGATGGTGTAATGATACGTTTTGTTCAATATGATGTTATAGAAAATACAGAAGAAAATGACGGCTCTAAGATGGTTAAAGGAACAGAGAATCTTAACCTTGTAGAAGATGCTGAACTTTATAAAGTTGACACAGTTCCTGATGATAATGAAAGTTATATAGGTGCAACTGAATATTGATAAATAATTGAATAATTGGCTATTGAATCAATTAGTTCAATAGCCATTTTTTCTATAAAGTTTTAGTCGAGGTGAGTTAAAGAATGACTTTATTTGATTAGTATGGAATACATGATGTAGTTGACGCTACATTTTATAGTATTCATAAAAAGTCTGATGGCAGTGGTGAACTTTATTATGTGCCAGCACTTCATTTAGATACTCTAAAAATTTCAACAACCGAGAAAACGGCAGAGAATACTTGGGCGCAAGGTGGAAAAGGTAATTTAAGATTAGTTAGTTGGGATTATGGTAAAACGATTAACATAAGTATAGAAGATGCCTTATGCTCACCCGCGTCTTTAGGTATGTGTTGGAACGGCATATTAAGTGCCGATTGGAAAGACGGAAAAATAGATTATTAGACAGGAGTCTGTGAATGTTGTAATCCTTTTACAGTTTTGCAAAGAACCGAAAAAGCTTTCTATCCTCGTTCTAATAGAACACCTGTTAGTAAATTGCTACCTAAAATAAAAGCAGATGTAGTAGATGATTAGTTTGATTTATTAAAAATTTCATCTGTTGTTGACGGAACTGATATAAGAGGTTTTGGCTCTGTTAGAAATAAAACATATAAATGGAAAATGGCAGTAGAATCTGCTGTAAAATCAATAGCTGTTGTTCCTGATAGATTTTTTGACGTGAAAGGAAATGCTTATACTATTGATTGGGATAGAAAAGTTAGCGTTCATTCGTTGCCTGATTATGAGAATTATAGAGATGCCGTTATTTACAGAATCAATAATAGAGGTAAATTTCAAGTGCCGCCTTTAGCAAAAATCATTTATGACGCGGCTATGGAAGATTAGGGAACTTTAGTAGAATAGAAATTAGAAAAAACTGTAGAAGTAGCACAAGCACCTATTATAACATTAGCAAAATTATTAAAAGATTTGGACTATACAGTTTATGAAAATGGCGTTATTTTGAAAGATGATACCTATTATGTTCCATTAAGAAATCTTGATACTTAGATTTAGGCAACTCGTACAGATTCAAGTGATAAAATTTCTTATAAATATGAAACTACTGAAATTCTCTATAAAATAAAATCTGATAGTGAATTAGAAAAGAAACTTAAAAACATTTCTTTAATAGAATTGGAAGAAGATGTTGGTACTACTTTAAGAAATTATTTATGGAATCATAAGGTTGATGTTCTTAAAAATGATAGCGGTACAGAAATAGTTAATAAAGCAGATGCCACATATAAAATAAAAGATGCTGATTATTTAGCTATAATAGTTGATAATAATAATAATTACATTCCATTAGTTGGCGTTGCTGTTAGTATAGATGATGCAAGTTTAGGCTATACATCAGAGGAAAACGCTGTAAGTAGTGAACCAGCTGCTAAAAAAGTCGTTTGGTTTGACCCCTGTCCTGATGTAGACGTTTCACAATTTAAGGGTATAGATATGTGGATAAGATTTTAGAGTATAAATGAAATGATTTATTTTATGATTACTAAATATAAAGATAATATAGTTGATATAAAAGCTGCCACAATAAGAACAGAACCAGATTGGGCTGTTGATAAAAAATAGACTGATGTTGTACCAAATTCTGGATTGGAAAGTGAAAAAGTTCGTGGTAAACTATGGTCTTACATAAATCCTCGTACAATGTAGCCTTATGATGATGATTATTGGTTTCACCAAGGTGAGCCATATTATATTCAATCTTTGACTTTAGCTCCTGAAAGCAAAAAGATAAAAGGTCATAAGATTGTTGTAAGAGCTGATTAGTTCCCTGGAATGTATATGATGATTGGCGAAACTCATATAAGAAGCCGTGATACTGGTGAGGATTAGGATATGCAGATTAAAATTCCTTTCTGCAAAGTTAAGTCAGACCATACATTAACATTAGCCGCAGATGGAGACCCGACAGTATTTAATCTTGACTTAGAAGTAGCAAGTCCGCCCGCTGGTAATATGATGGAAATTAACGTATATGAATCACGTACCAAAATGGTAGAAGGAGAAAACGGCTGTTTCTATGCCGTTGATGGCTCATCAGAAGTGATAGTCGAGTAATAAGGAGGCGGTCAAGTGAGTATTTTTGAACAATATGGCATAAAAGAAGTCGCTGATTGCGTTCTTTTCGGCATAACACTTGATAGATATGATAATGAAATTTATGTTCCTCTAATGTATTTTGACACACTTAAAATATCCACTATAGAGCAGACGGCTTCTTAGTCGTCTGCTAAAGGTGGAATAGGTAATCCGAACTTAATTACTTGGGATTATGGTAAGGAAATTAGTGTTAAATTAGAGGACGCTTTATTTACACCTGCAAGTCAGAGTTTAATGTGGGGCGGAAAATTTGGTTTAGATAAAACTGTAATAAAAGGTTTTTGGAATCCTTATCAATATAAGAAAGATGAAAAAGGACGAACTATTTATTTTGCTTATAATGATGTTACGGGAACTAATCCCTCTGTATCAGAAAATTAGACTATAATAGAGTATATATGTCCATGCACAGGTGAGAAGAAAAAAGGTCTTATAACTGCTTTAACAGGAACATATAAATATACTGATGATTTTTTGGGATATGGAAAAAAAGAATTAAAAGAAAATGTAAAGTATTTATATAAAGAAAAAAGTACAGATAATACTTATCAATATAATTGTGAATTATTTTCTAAAGGTTAGCCCGCTGAAAAAGCAGTCTTAATAATGAATAATTTTAGTACTTTTAATTTTTCAGAAAAAGAAAAATCCGCAGAATCTGACACTGATTCATCAGATAAATTAGAAAGATTTTTATTAAAAACAATTGATACTCAAAATTGTGAATCATGGCTTAGTCCTAATAGTTTTATAAATTCAAAAGATACATTTTTTGATTATGACTGGATAGATTGTGATGTTTAGATGATTTCTTTACAAGGCGAACAAGAAATATATTATTAGGAACATTCAGACATTCGTATAAGAGTTAATAGTGAGGGAATCAATAAAAAGATTTTAATAAAAGAACACTCTAAAAATTGTTATAATTCATCTCTTGATTTTTATAAAGAAGTATCTTATATGATTGGTGGTGAAGCTGTTTTCACAAAACAATTTAAAATAGGAACGTTCTATATAAATGACACCTTTAATGCTAATGGTATTTCAACTTAGGAATTTATTCACCCAATTGAAGATGGAATAGAAAATGTTCCTTATTTAGATACAATGGAAAAACATATAGCAAATAAAACTTTTTGTATTAACACAGATGCTAATACTAAAATGTCATTTCTTAAAGATTTACCTGAATATTAGTAGTCAAGTTTAACTGTTTTTATTGACCCTAAAACGGAAAGACCATATGAACCAAATTCAAATGAATTTCATAGTCAAACTGGCGCAATAATCAATGGCAATCTTAGAATTATTAAATAGAATGAAATATATCATAAATGGCAACGTTCTATTGCACCGCAATACACAACATTGGGTCATCAAATAATTGTAGACGCTAATCATTTTCCAGGCACTTACAGGCTTATAGGTACTACTTATAGTCGTAGTAGAAAAGACGGAAAAGATTCTAAATTTTAGTTTGAAATTCCCTTATGCAAAATGTCAGCAGAAACTAATCTCATGTTTTAGGCAGATGGCGAACCTACTACATTTACTATGAATATGTCAGTTATGCGGAGAGATGATGGAGTGATGATGAAACTTACCCAATATGATTATAAAAATGATTGTTGTAGTGGAAGTACTTCAATAATTCCTCATTCTGCTAATTATGATGATGATGATTGTATGAGATGTGGCGAGCCTGAAATAAGTGTTATATTAGGTGAAAGAAATTATAAAATTGTTTTACCAGAAAAGAATAATTATTATTGTTGTCCTGTTGATGTTTTAGAACCTTTTAATAATTCTGAAGCTTATTTAATGCTACCAAAAGATAATGAAAGTGTTAATAAGATGATTAAGGATTTAGGTTTAGAAGTTTCTGATGATAATGTTATTACTATTACTAATAAAGAGGCTAAGGAAAAATATAGAAATATTTTACTTATTGCTACACAAGAAGAGGGCGCGGCGGCAATATTAGTTAATGGAGAGGTTTATTGGACTTCTGATGTTAATGTAAACACTGATGGCAATATTACTTTTTTAACAAAAAATGATAAAGATGTGGATTCTTTAACATTTACAGTTTCTATATAAAGAGGTGAGAACTAAGTGAATCTTTTTTAGAAATATGGCATAAAAGAAGTAGCCAATGTAACATTTTTTAGCATAAATACTGTTGGCGATGAAGAATATTATACTCCAGTTCTCCACCTTGATACTTTAAAAGTTTCTACAATTGAAAAGAAAGCTGAAAAAGTTAATGCAACTGGCGGCTATGGAAATAAAAAATTAGTTTCTTGGAATTTTGGCAAAGAAATTACATTAAATTTAGAAGATGCCTTATTTAGTCCTGCTTCAATGAGTTTAGTTTGGGGTGGTAGATTAAATGCAAAATTTACAAAATATTCATCTGCTATTGTTAAAATCAATATGGCAAATAAATATGGCAGTTTACATTATTCAATAAAAGCCTATCCTTCTCCCGCTTTAACGGAAGATGAATGGGAAGTTATTTATGCCGCTTGTGATTCTATTTAGGCTTCTCTTGTTAGAAAAACTGAAAAAGCAACTTTCACATATCCTAATTACGTGAAGAATAATGAATATATTGAAGAAAATAGAACATTATTGAGAAAGGCTTATTATTAGAGAAATTTTAACGAGATTTTAGCAGAGCAGTCAAAAGGAAATGATTTAGCTACTCAATGGAAGGCGGAAGATGTTCCCAATTTAGCTATCCCCTCAACTGTTGTTAAGGAAATAATAAATTAGTTGACTAATATAAATAAAATTGGTTAGATTGAAACAAAGCAATATGATATTGAGGTTATTGATAGAACAGAGCGTGATATTGTTCGTAAAAAAGAAGGACTCCTTATCAATACTTATGAATAGAAGAAAAATTTATTAAGGTATTATTCTAATGATGAAAGCGGTTCTTATGTTATTTATTATGACCCCAAAACAATGTTGCCTTTATTAAATATAGATAGTGAGGGCAATATTCAAGATTGGGATATAGATAATGAAGATTTTACACAAGATGAAAACAAATATTTTCATACCAATGATAAAAGGTCTTTTAAGTTAAGAATTGGCACACCATTTATAAAATGGAGTAGAACAGTAAAACATAGAGAGGGAGAAAAAGATGGAATATTAGGAAAAACTTTAGTTATAAATTCTGACACTTTTCCCGATATTTATAAAATAACAGGTGAAACATATATAAGAAATTAGAAAACATAGCAAGATGAAAGATTTTAGTTTACAATTCATAGGGCTTAGGTTTCGAGTGATACTAATATTACATTAGAGGCAGAAGGTGAACCTACAGTTTTTTCAATGAGTATAGATGTTCTTTCGCCGCCTAATGATGTTTTAATGGAATTAAAACACTATGAAGTTATAGAAGACAATGTCTATGGTGGTACAAGAATAATTCCTCAACGTTCTCATTATACTAATACGCCTGTTATAAAGCAAGAAACGGCAAAAATAGATTTTGATAATAAAGAAATTTTTTAAGATGGCACATAATGCCATCTTATTTTTTTAGAGATATTAAAGTAATCTTATACTTCTTAATTAGAATATGTATTTTAGGAGGTGTATTTTTGGAACATTTTGGAGGAATTAAAGAATTGTATGATGTATCATTAAGATTAAATAGACCAGTTGAATTTAATGGAAGAAAATATGACATCAACGAGTCTATTTTAAGTTTTCGTACTGCGGAAATAGCTTAGATAAATGAAAGAAAAAATGAGCATTAGGCTCGTGGCGGATATAATAATAATCCATTAGTTATTTGGGATATAGATAAGTAGATGGATTTTATGATAACTCATGGTGTATTATCACCAACAAGTTGGGCTTTATTAAGTAATTCAAAGAATGATAAGTTAAATAGTAAATCTGTTAATTATATTGAAACATTACATACTATAGAAAACGAACAATATTGTTATATAGATTTAAAATATTGCCCAAATGCGTGTAGTGCAATAATTGGTGCATAGCCTAATCCTGATTTTGAAGCTTTACCAATGGGACGGCGAGAAGAATTATTATTAAAGCCTTTGTCGCCAAGTAAAACTAAATGGATTTTTTGTTACAATTATGACAATGGTTTACCTATAAAAGATTTTGAAATATATGGAAATAAAATCTTTTTTAAGGAATCATATAGAAAAATAATGATAGATTATACCTTTAATTACGAAGATAAAATTAAGGTTATTGAAGTCGGGAATCGACTTTTCAATGGTTTTTTGCGTTTAGACGCAAAAGCGAGTTATAAGGACGAAGTTAGTGGAGAAGTTTCTACTGTGATATTGGAGTTGCCGAAAATTAAATTATCTTCTAATTTATCAATGAGATTAGGGAAAAATTATGAGAGTTCTACGGTTAGTGATTTTTATTTTATTGGCTATCCCGAAGAAGGAGATAAAACTAATACTGTAGCAAAAATTTTTTTCTTAGATAAGGAATTAACAGGAGATTATATTTAACGGCATTATTATAATGTCGTTTTTTTGTTGGGAGGTGAAAGTGGATAGTGGTGAGTAATTAGAATTATGCATCTAATGACATAATTAACAATAAAAATTATGCAATTACTCAATTAAGAAAATAGGCATATCAAAGTTTTCAAAAGGAACAAATTCTTTACAATAAATTTATAGGAAATATTGGAAATTGGAACGATGCATGGACATTATATGATTATCTTCAAACACCTGCAAATTTTTAGGCATTTTAGGAAAATATAAAAAAAGTAGTTTATGGAGAAAACTATTCAAATTATGATTTTATTAAATATTTTTATGACAGACAATTCGTACAAAATTTAACTGGTGGCGTAGATATTATAAGACGAGCAATAGAGGAAGATAAATTTAAAAAAACAAGTAATCAAGAGTCAAATAATAGTATTAGTGAGCAAAATGATGATAATAATAAATATACTAAATTTACAAATATACGAAGTACTATTAAAGGTAAAAATTTTATAAAAACTTAGGAAATAGAAAAGATATTAGTAGATATAGAGGAGTTGCTACTTGACATAATTGTTGATAAAAAGAATAAAAAGGGTAATGTAGATGATGTAATACGAGAAAAAATTCAGGATTCTATTCAAAAAATTTTTAAAGCATATCCTTTTAATTTTGGTATAAGTGGGAAAAAAACTGATAATAATGATATAGAGCTTAGTGTATTAGAGAAAAATTTAAGAGGATATGAAACAAAATCATATAAAATAGGAGATATGTCAATAAGATTAAATAAAAGAACAACTAAAGATGGAGAAACAACATTCTTATATATGACTTGGGAACAAGCAAAAACTTTTACAGAGATGTATAAAAACCGTGATTTTAATTTTTTTCTTGATTCTAAACAAACATATGAATTATTATATGAAATTGGAAAAAAAATGACAGAAGAATTATTTCAAGAACATATAGGAGTAATTGAATTAGGTAAAAAAAACAATGCATTTGCATTGAAGTTTGCGGAACTTGATGAAAAAAATACAACGGGAGAAAAAGATTTTAAAGCATATAGTAATGCTTTTTTAGAGGTTATAGAAGAGACTTTAGAAAAAACTATTTTACAAAAAACTACTTTATAGGAAGCTACTGAAAATAATAATAATGTAGCAAAATAGTTTTAGGATTGGGTTACTGAAAAAAATATATCTACTAAATTAGCAGAATTGATGAAAGAAAATCCAAATATTTTAGATGAATTGAAAAAAAATGATTATTCATCTTAGATTGCTGGTGAAATAGGAGAGATTTTTTTTAGTTTGTTTCTCCAGACTATAAAAAGAGATAATGATACTGTAAAAGTTTTAGGTTAGACTAATTATGGTACTGGACAAGCAGCTGTAGATGTAAAAATAGATACAAAAACAACTATGGGAAAATTTCAAAGCATGGGCTTTTAGGTAAAAAATTATACTTCCATACAAGATACTCTTTTTATATATAGTCAAAGTAATAAATTAAGTGATGAGCGACATATGCTAAGATATATAGAAAAATCTATGTATAGTATATTATAGAATTATTTTTTAAAACAGAATGATGATGAAAATAAATTCTTTATTTTTAGAAAAAAAATAAAAGATAATAAAGAAACAATTGAAACAGTAGATGAAGAAGAAAAAATATCTAAAACTAATAATATTTTAATATAGTCTATACCTAATTATTTGCGTTTTGATGAAGCTACAGAACAAAAGCAGATGGACGAAAAAGCTTAGAGTAATTTTTATATAATAAATTTTAATTTTATTCCTGCGTCAACAATTTTTATAGCAATGGAGCTTGCATTAAGGTATGAATTACAAAAAAATTAGCAAGACCTTTTTTTCTTTACATCTGAAAAACAAGAAAAAAAAGTTACTACTGGAGTTAATTTACTATCTTCTTGGATACCAATAAGAGAATAGATGTTATCAAAAGAAAATACGAAAAATATAGTTTCATTTTTAATAAACAATTTATATATAAACTTTACAGGTATTGATATACATTTTAAAGATAATTTAAGTTTTGCATTTAAGATTTCTCCTAATAGAAAATTTTAAGAGAGGTGATTAAAATGGCAGATAAAACAATACGATTTAAAGGCGAATTTGATGCAAGTCAAATTTTATAGTCTTTAAAACAGATTCGTACTTAGATGGAATCAAAAGGTGTTAAAAATTCAATGTTTTCTGAAGTCGATAAAGATTTATAGAAAGCAGAAAAAGAAGTTGTTGATTTATTAGCTCAAATATCTCGTGGTTTCTCTAATTCTAAAGATATTTAGAATTTTTCTAATTAGTTTAATAAACTTCAATCATCTTTTGCAAAAATAAATACTGGATTAAATTAGCTTAATATTGCTGAGAATTATTCTCAAACTTCTTAGGAACTGTAGAAAATTGACGGTTAGATGCAGGCGATAATTGAAAGAAATTAGGAATTAAAAAATGCAGCATTAGAAGTTACCAGTGAAAATAATAAACAAGTAATTACATTAAAAAGTAATAGAAAAGAATTAAGAAATGCAATAGAAGATGGTAAGGATTTAGCTGCCGTATTATCTAACATTTATTCACAATAGTCAAGTGGATTTAAGACTGTATCAAATTAGATGAAAAATGCAAACGCCCAAGGGCAAAGTGCAGCTACCTCCGCGATTTTAGGTTATTCAGATACTGCTATAAGTTCAGACCTTTCATCTAATACTGCTTTTATGGAACAATATAAAAAAGCATTAGCTGATATAATAATGGAAGGAAAAAGCACATAGGAAGTATTTGATGGATTAGGTAAAGAGCTCTCAGAAGAAGATTAGGCATATTTGTAGTCAGCTTAGTTTGTTAGAGACTATACACAAGACTTACAAAAAATGTCTAAAGCTGCGGTTCAAGCAGCGAATGAGGTTGACCCTAATAGTGTTAATGAAGGAACTGTTTCAAAAAATATTAGACGTGCTACTTCATTAGGTGGTTATGATACATCGGGTAATTTTTAGGCAAGTGCAGCTACACAAGCAGTTATTACTTATAATAATGTACTAGAACAAACAAGAACACTTGAATAGCAAAGAACAACAGAATTAAATAATATAAATAATGCGGTAGCTGCATCTGTTCAAAATCAAACTAATGCATTATCAGAAATAAATAGACAACAAAGTCAACTAAATTCAACTACTAATGAAACTATAGGAGAAATATATCAAGAAGAATAGGCACAAAGTAACTTAAATGACACATTTGAGCAAATGCAAAATACTGTTAAATCATTATTCTCAATTGGTACAATATGGAATACTATTAGACATATAATACAAGAGACGTTTTAGGACGTACAAAGATTAGATAAAGCATTTGCTTCAATAGCAATGGTTACAACTTATAGCGTACAAGATATGTGGAGTAGTTACGGTGAATACGCCGCAATGGCTAATGAGTTAGGACAAACAACCGAAAATGTTATACAATCTTCGGCATTATTTTATTAGTAGGGGCTTGATACTGCCGAATCACTTGAACTAACTCGTTCTACGATGAAGTTAGCAACATTAGCAGGAACAGACTTCTCTACTGCAACTTCACAAATGACAGCAGCTTTACGTGGTTTCCATATGGAAATGAGTTAGGGTGAGCAAGTAACTGATGTTTATTCAGAGTTAGCTGCTCACGCCGCGGCAGATGTTAACGGAATAGCTTATGCTATGAGTAAAACGGCATCAATTGGTGCTTAAAATATTGAAATTGCTGGGACTCCCTAAAGATTACTATGCTAAAAACTTTTCTCCAAAAGGTTAATGCGGCGAAAGCAGAAAAAAATAGTAATATGGTATATGGAATGACTATCCTAAGTACTAAATAATGGGTAATCAGCAGCTAAGAATTGGAGGAATTAAATGGATTTTCAAGAAAAATTAAAACAAGTTTTTAAAGAAAATTAGATTGAAATTATTGATTTTGAAGAAGAAAAAGGAAAAATTAAATATAAATGTTTAAATTGTGGAAAAATTTATTCATATAAATGTGCAAGAAATTTATTAAGTAGAATTACTTTATGTAAAAATTGTTATAACCCTTTTTCAAGATGGAATTAGCAAAGATTAGAAATTTTTAAGTTAAAAAGATTATATCCTAAATCTGATTTAGCTATTATTGATTATAAAGGATTACGCGCATCTGCGCGAATAAAATGTAATAAGTGTGGAGAAATTGAAAAGATTCAAAATTTAGAAGCACTAATGTGTGGAAGAAAAGATTATTTTTGTAAAAATTGTGAAAAAGAATATAATACAATATATAATCACATGATTAAAGAATTAGATAGTGGATATATAAAATTATTAGAGTGGCATGGCGTAAATTCTAAAACAAAATTTTAGTGTAATAGATGTGGATATATTTTTGAAAAAAATGTTACCTTAAAATTTAATGGAAAAATATGTCCTAACTGCTTTAAAATTCATAATAAATTTTCTTTTGAAGATGCTTAGAAATGGTTAAACGAAAAAGGAAATGGAGAATATGTGTTGCTTTAGTATAAAGGTAATGATAAAAGAAGTTTAGTTAAACATAAATGTGGTTTTTGTTACTCTGTACGATTAGCAGATTTTTCAAAAACAAAAGGTTGCCCTAAATGTTATAAATATTTTTCTAAAGGAGAATAAGTTGTTGTAGATGTTTAAAAAAAATAATTTTTATTTTACAAAATAGAAAAGATTTGAAGATTTACCTAAATTTAGCTATGATTTTAGTGTTATAATTGATAATAAAGAAATTTTAATAGAAGTTTAGGGATAGCAACATTACATGATATAGAATTTTTTGATTCATTAAAATAGCAATAGAAAAGAGATAAAATAAAAAAGGATTATTGTTTAGTCAACAACATTCCTTTAATAGAAATTCCATATTGGAAAATTAAAGATGTAGAGAAAATCCTCCAATTAAAGTTCAAAGACTATCTCGTAATGAGAGTAGATTCAAGCGAATCGAAGTGATATTGAAAAAAATATAGTCTAATCTTTATTGAAAAATAAAGCAGTTCATAAGAGAACACATTAGATGTAGCGAATCTAATGGAATTTTATACAATTGCCAATTCAGCGGGTATGGATTTTGAAACAACCTCTGCGTTTCTAACTTAGATGATAGAAACGACACAAGAAGCGCCTCGTAATCACAAAGCGTGTTTTTCTCTTCAAATGTTTCATAGATTCTCCCAAAGAGCTTCTTAAAATATTTGATTTTTTATCCAAAAAATGTTATAATTATATTAGGTTGAAACCTAATAATATTTTTTGGGAGGAATCTGAAATGGATTATGGTTATATTTATTACGTTAAAAATGAAGTCAATGGTATGATGTATATAGGAAAAATAACATCATAGACATTAACCACTAACAAGAATTACAAAGGCAGCGGCGTGGATTTGCAAAAAGCTTTTGAAGAATATGACACAAGGAGTTTTTCAATTCACTTCTTGGCGGCGGCGCAAAGTAGTGAAGAGTTGACTTTTTTGGAAAAGTATTATTTAATTTATTATAAAATTCCTAATGAAAAATTTTATAATAAAAGCTTAGCAACAAGTAGTAGTGAACAGTCAAACTATTACAATAAAAATAATACTCTTGGTGTAAATTTAAAGGATATAATATGTTACAATTATAAAGACAATTCTCAAATTGTTTTTAATAATATAACATAGTTTTGTAAAGACCATGGTTTTTCAAGAGGTTGTGTTTTTAACGTAATGAGTGGACAGAGAGTATCTCATAAGAATTGTATTTTTTGGTATAAAGATTGCCCGCCTTCTTCTGACGCTATAAATTGGATTATAAATTATAAAAATAAAACTAATTACAAAACAAAATATTTTAGAATAGATGAAGTTAAGGCTGAACTTAAAAAATGTTATGATACAGCTAATAATAAGGGCGGTGATTTTAAATTTAATGGTTATTATATAGAAGATAATAAGGAACTAACCATAGATTGGGACGAATTAGAGTCCAATTACCAAAAATTAACGTTAAGAGATGGCGAAGCAAGCAAAGAAGAAGAAAGAATTGATGATTTAAAAATTGATACTGAAAAAGATAATAAATTTGAGCAAGAACGAGATACAGAATATATGCTTGATGATGGAGTTAAAAGACTATATTTTAATTATGATGAGTGTAATCTTTTAACCGCTCTCTATCCAGATATAAATTTAAGGCTTTTAAAACAAGCCCTTAGAAGAGGACAAAAAACCGTTATGAATAAGAAATATAAAATTTCTTATAGGGGAGTGTAATGAGTAATCATTACACTAATTGCATTGAACTGACGGGAACACCCTTAGAGCTTTTATTACTAAACCGTTTCAAGTGATTGGACGGCGGCGAGATTAACTACCTCGGTATAGTAAAAAAATAAAAGATTGGGCAATCCGCAACCAAGTTTCTTTTTATTAAAAGAAAAAGGCTCAACGACTATCGGAGATTAGCACCGTTAGGTTTCAAGTGAAACCGAAGTGATGCACTTCTTAGAACTAAGAAGAAGATATAGTCTGTTCTTTATAGAAATATAAAGCAGTTCATAAGAGAACGTTTAAGGAGTAACGACCCTTAGAGAACAACAAGGAAAATATTGGTACGGCTATGAAAACTATCATAGCTCGTTTTACAGAGTTAAAAGAAAACGTAGCAGGAACATCAGAATCCGAATTTGATGATTTAGATTACAACAAAGTTGATATAGCATTGAAATCAGTTGGTATTTCTATCAAAGACGCTTCAGGACAATTTAGAGATTTAGATGACGTTTTTCTGGAGCTAAGTGAGAAATGGGACACACTTGATAGGAACTCATAGAGATATGAATCCCATACCATTTTTTTTATCAAGACCATACCATTGTATCAAAAGTCAATCATTTGACTTTTTACACAAGATATGTTATAATTTAATATAGTAAAGGTAGAAATACCTAAAATTATAACATAAGGAGTGATATAAAATGGTTGAAGTTAAACCAATTATAATTGATGGAAAACGAACTTAGTATTTTTTATTTAGTAATGGAGATTTATATAACGAAAAAACACATTTAATCTCTACTGGGGCAAAAAGTAATGGTTATATTAGATATACTTTATAGTTAGAAGATGGAACAATCTCTATTGCTAAACATAGACTTTTGGCAGAATTATTTATACCAAATGATAACCCAGAATATAAAAATGTAGTACATCATAAAGATGGTCGCCCGTATAATAATGATTTAAGTAATTTAGAATGGGCTTCTTAGGGAGAAAATATTGCAAAAATAGTTAATCCACCAGAGCATAAAAAGACTGAAAAATTAACCGAGGAAGAAGAAAAAATGGAAATATGGAAGCCTTTTAGAGATAGTGATTATGAAGTGTCTAATATGGGAAGAATAAGAAATAAAAGTACTGGATATGTTACTTTTGGTAGTTAGAATAAAAATAGTGGATATATAAGATGGACTTACAATATGACATCAGGTAAAAGAAATGAAATTTAGGCTCATAGAGCAGTTTATGAAACTTTTTATCCTGAAGAGAAAATAAATATTATAAATCATATAGATGGAAATAGAGCTAATAATAGACTAAGTAATTTAGAAAATGTTACTCAACAAGAAAATGTATTAAAAAGTTATTACGAAACAAAAACAAAAAGAACTTGTTTAACTGGACAATATGATAAAAATATGAATTTAATTAACGTTTATTATAGTACATCTGAAGCTGGAAGAGCATTAAACTTAAAAAATTCTTCAAATATATCAAAAGCTATGAAAACAGGACATATAAGCCACGGTTATTATTGGAAAGAACTTACAAAAGAATAGTATGATGAATTTATAAATGGATAGAAATAATTGTATCTCTTTAATACCCATTGAATTGCGGGAAACTCCTTATAGATAATACAACCAAACAATAATAGCAATATTATTGCGGCAAGGGTAATGACTAAGGTAAGGTAAAATCGTATTATATTGGACAATCCGCAGCGAAGTTTCCTTTTTAAGGAAAAACGTTCAACGACTATCGAAAGCATAGTATAGAAGAAAAATCTGTATGAAGAAGTAAGTAGAGTAGAGATTTAATAATCTCAAAGCGGTGGGCATTTAATATTTGGTGATAGAATATTAAGTGATGATATAGTCTGGCTATTATTGAAAGATAATAGATTAACCGATTGCAACAACAGCAGCAGGAAGTAGGCAATAGAGTAGATTTATAGCAATGATGGAAAACTACGATAGAACTATGGAATTAGTTGACTTAGCTTAGACATCAGCTGGAAAAAGTAGTGAACAATTTGCTAAATATCAAGATACAATTGAAAATAAGTTAAATAAATTAAAAAATTCATGGGAACAATTAAGAGTTGGTTTTTTAAATAGTGAAATATATAAAAAAATTATAGATTAGGTTACAAAATTAGTTGATACATTAAATAACATGAATCTTGCTCAATTGATAAACTTTGGAACAGTAGCTGCAACGTTAGGTACACAATTTGTTGTTAATTTTATAAAAGGAGTTAAAAGTACACATGACGCTTTCTCTAAATTAGGAAGTTCTATAGTAGAAAGTATTACTGAAAAAATAAATTTTAATTCTGATGATAGAATAAGAGAATTATTTAGAATTACACCAGAAATAGATAATTCATAGTTAGAACAATAGATAAAAGACTTAAATCAACAACGTGAAGTACTTGAAATCACTCCTGTTGAAGCAGGCGGTGAAGAGGAAAGAGTAAGATAGATAGGAGAAATAAGAGAATAGATAGACGGATTAAATGGACAAATAGCTGAAAATAATTAGGCAAATGAAGAAAGTAAGAAAAAATGGACAGAGGTAAAACAAGCTGCTACAAGTGCATTTGAACAAGTAACATCTGTTGCTGGTATGGCTACTGCTATGCTTATAGGTGGAGCAGATGCCGAGGACACTATGAAAACGGCAACAATTACATTAGGTGCATAGTTAGCATAGACAGCACTAAATGCCGCAGCAGAAGCTATAGCATGGAAATTAGCTGAAAGAACAAGAGTAACTTCAACACAAGAAGCTAATGCTGAAATTTTAGCTTCAAATACTGCAACAAATGCTGTTATTGTAGCAGAATCTGGAGCTACTGGTGCTGCTGCTGGTGCATCTTTAGGTTCGGGAATAAACGCTGGACTAAGTTCAACTGGTGTAGGGTTAATCATAGTAGGAATAGCAACAGCTATAGCAGGTATAGCTTATGGAATTAGTGCATTATATAATAATTACAAAGAAAATAATAAGAGTATAGAAGATTAGATAGCAGAATCAGAAGAAAAAATATAGGAATTATAGTCCAAAGCCAGTTAGTATAGGGATTAGGCAGATGAATCTAAAGATAATGCTTAGAATGTTAAAGAATTAAAAGAACAATATGATAAATTATCTAATAAAGTTATAAAAACTAACGAAGAACAAGAATAGTATAATGAACTAGTTGAAAAAATAAAAACAGATTTTCCAGAAATTGTAACAAGTTATAATGAAATAACTGGCGAATTGAAAGTTTAGAATGATTTATGGGATAATATAATTAAAAAAGCAAATGTTTTAGCCACAAAAGATGTAACCAGTGCAAATGCAAGTGATTTATTAGTATTAAATGAACAAGAGAAGAATATTGATTTACAAGAAAAAGCTTTAGATGAGTCACCATTTTAGAAAATCTTAGATGAGGGTACTGGTGTAAATAGTAGCAATATTTATGAAGTAATAGACGTAGCATTAAATAGAAAAAATATACAAGCACAAAAAGAATCTAATTTGTCATCTTATTTATTAACAAAAAATACTGATATGAGTGAATCAGTGGCTAATTTTATAGCAAAAGCAAGTACTCAACAAGGTAAACCTTCTGGTATTTGGTCAGAACGACAATTTGCAGCCATTTTTAAAGGTAAATATGACATTGAAACAAAAACTTTTACAGGTAATAATTTAGATATTACTGGTGTTAACGAATCTTATAGGAATACATTAAAGCAAGCTTTAGAAACATTTAGTAAAGAAGAAATAGATAATGTAGATTAGTTTCTTGAAGATAATCGCCATAAAGGTGCAGATATAGGTAAAATCTATGAAATGTATGCAGCTGGCATGGAAGAACTATTGTATGAACAAACCGCTAATTAGATTGAAATAAGTACAGATGAAGAAAAAGCTATAGATGATTTTTATGTAAAAATTGATGAATTAACTGGTGACAATTTATATGATTATATAGAAAGTTTTTCAGAAAATTTTGATACTAATAAGGAAAAAGCAGCTGCACAATAGATGGCAGAAGAAGCTAAAGAACAAATAAAAAAAGTAGATGATTAGGTAGGTTCAGTAATTGGTGGTTATAGTGGTATCTTTTATAATTGGACTACAAAACAAAAAAGCTCTTTTGCGGCAAAAGCAGCAGAAAATATATCCGCAGCAGAAATTATTGACACAGATAATGGTACACAAAAAGGTCGTGAATTTAATAGTGCATTATTATCTAAAACACAAGATTTAGGTTTAAGTGCAGACCAAATTAACCAATTGATAGAAACTGTAGATTTTACATAGCTTACAGAAGTAAGTAAAGCAACTTATACTGATACATTAAAACAATTATTAGAAGAATGGGGAATACAATTAGCAGACGATACTATTAACACTTATATGGACGCTATGCAAGACGCTGCTGAAACTGCTGGTTTTAATACATATTTAAATGCAATAGATATACAACAATATGGTGATAAATTAAAAAAGACAGCTGAACTCTTTTCTGATGCAATACCTGATTTATCTGATATTCTAACATCAGATGAAGGTTTGCTCGATATTACAGAATCAAAACAAACAGAATTAAAAGATAAAGTATAGGATTTATTTGATAATATTTTTGAAGAAACTGGTACAAAATATAATATTGATGATTATTTTAGTGTAGATGAATCTGGACACATATTAGCTGATACTCAAAAATTAAACAGTCTTTTTGTATAGAATACAACACAATTAAAAGAGTAGTTTGAAGCAGCATAGGCTTCAACTTAGCAAAGATTAGATGAGTTAAGAAGTATTGAAAATAGAACAGAAGAAGAAGAAGAAGAATTAAATACATTAGAAGTAGAAGAACAAACATATAGTGGAATATTAGATTCACTTGGTGACATAGACCGCATAAATAGTAATACTCTTAATTCTCTAAAAAGTTAGAATGAACAATTAAGAGAAATGGCAGCTTTATTACAATCTACTATAAGTTCATTCAAAACAATTGGAGTACAATATAAAGAAGATAATATATTAAGCTATAGCTCAATTGATTCTTTAACATCTCTTTTTGAAGAATTTTCAGATTTTTAGCATCAAATGTCCGATTATGTAAATGAAGATTTACATTTTGATTATGAGAATTTAAATAAAGATTTATCCAACTATTTAGATAATAAATTAGCAGAAGCAAAAGCCGCAAATAATACCGAAGGAATATTAAGATATTAGAGTTTAATAAATGAATTAAATGATTCATATAAAGAAATTTCTGATACTTAGTCAAAAGATGTTGTAGAAGCATAGCAAAAATAGGAAGAAAGTCTTAAAGAATTAGAAGATGCCCAAAAAGATTTAGAATCGGCACAAAAAGAAGTTGCAGATGCTGAAAAAGATTTAGAAGAAGCTCACAAAAAAGTAACAGAGGCAGAAGAAAAACTTGCTGATGAAAATAAAAAATTAGATGAAGCTTATGAGGAACTTACTGAAAAAGAACAAGAAGTCATAGATAAAGAAAAAGCATTAAATGAAGCTTACTATGGAACAGGCAATCGCAGGAAAAGTAGCTTAGACGGACTTTATAATTACATAACAAGATTAGAACAATTAAAAGAAACAGCTGATAAAGCAAAAGAAAGTTTAGATAACTTAACTATAAATGATGATATTGGTAGTTCCGTTGAAGATTATAAAAAGGCTATTCATGATTAGGTTGTATGGTTAGCAGCAGAAAACAACAGATATAATCAAGCAGCTCAAAATAGTTTGGAAATGTTCCGCGGCGGCGCAACTCAAAGACTTCAAGATTTAAGAAATAAAGGTGCAATAAATACTACACTTGATGTTTCTGATTTTATTTAGGATATAAATAATAGAATTGTAGTAAATTTTGATGCAATAAATAAAGCAAATTTGCCTGATGATTTAAAAACTTGGTTTGAAGAACAAGCTGATACTATTAACACTTATAGGAAAAATGTAGAATCTAACTTAAAAGAATTAGAAAATGTTGAAAAAGATTTTAACGAATTTAGAAAAAATGCAAGGTCTTAGCAGATTTCTCTTGAACAATCAGTAATTGATATATTAAAACAACAATCAGAGCAAGAGGTTGAAAATACTAAAAATAAGTATGATTAGATGGCACAAGCTGACAGTGATTACTTATCTGCTTTAGAAGAAGCTATAAATAAACAAAGACAATTAAGAGAACAAGAAGAAAAATGGTAGAATTTAGGACAACAAGAAAAGAAATTAAGCTTAATTTCAAGAGATACATCAGGTACTCAACAAAAAAATATTCAAAAACAACGTGATGAAATAGAAAAAACAAGAAATGAATTACTTGATAATTCAGTTGATAATATTGTTAATAGTCTAAAAGAGCTTTATGATTAGCAAAAAGAAAATAGAGATTTAGAAATACAATATTAGGAATATTTATTAGAAAACTCTAATTATATAGAAGAAGCCAATGCTATTATAACAAGTTGGGCTACTGCCGATGATATGATTGAATGGTTCTATAATAATAATTTAGAAGTTCAAGATATGACACAAGCACAATTAGAAGAATATACAGAAGAATTAGAAGAAATGTATACCGCACGTGGAATTTACATGGAAACCTCTATGGAAGATTTTGTTGACTGTCTAAATTATGAATAGGACGAAATAAACAGAGTAGTAGAAGAAACAAGTGAAACTTTAACTTCGTCAGCCGAAGAATCATTAAATGACATTATGGATTAGGTAGATGAAGCATAGGAAGAAGCAAGACAAGATTTAGAAGATGCTTTATAGGCTGTTGAAGATGCAAAAGATAAGGTTATTGAGGCTACTAATAGTGTCGCTGAGGCTTTAGCTGGTGTTTAGACTGCTATTGATGGTGTTTCTACTGCTGAAAGTAATCTTGCACAAAAGTAGTAGGACGTTAGAGATGCTATTGCAGCTGTTAATGCTGCAAATCTTGAAGCTACTACTTCTGCTAATAATTTAGCTACTGCATTAGAGGAAGCTAAAAAGGCTGCCCAAACATTGATTGGAATTGATACATTATCTGACATCAATAAAGAAATTGAGGAACTTGTGTCTAAAAATATGCATGGTTATGTAGATGAAAAAAATATGATTCATATTACAGGTGCTGGTAATTCAGGATTACGTGCAGCAGAACGAATATAGCAACAAGATAGTACTGTTAAAGCTTTCAAAACAGGTGGTTTAGTAAATTACACAGGTACAGCTTGGGTTGATGGAACGCCTGCAAAACCAGAAGCTTTCTTAAATTCCGATGATACACTTCGCATTGGCAGAGCAGCAGAACTACTTGCTACAATTCCAGCATTACAAAGACCATCTAATGTAACCAATTCTACGGTTGGAGATACTCATATAGAAATACACATAAATGTAGAAAATGTTTCAAGTGATTATGATGTAGATTAGGCAGTAGAAAGAGTAAAATAGGACATAGTAGACGCAGCTAATCAAGTAGGTTCAAATGTAATACTTTATAAATAAAAATGGAGGAATGACTAATGGCTGATTTTTAGGGATTTAGATTCGGTAATTACCATAGTTCAAATCTCCACTTAATTGTCGTTAGTTTGAGTAATAGGTTCGATAAGAACCTATTACCCGCTCCTAATGATACTTCTGTGGATATTCCAGGTGCTAATGGTAAATATTATTTTGGTTCAGTTTTTAAAGAAAAAAATATTACTGTGAAAGTTGCTTATGATGATATGGACGAAGAGACTTTTCGTCATATTGCACAAATCTTTTCAACTGATAAACTAATGGATTTAGTTTTTGATGAAGAACCTTATAAAACATATAAAGCAAAATGTAAATCTGCTCCAGATTTTCAGTATGTTTGTTTCAAAAATCCCGAAACAGGACAGCGAATTTATAAAGGAGAGGGAACATTAAGTTTTATTTGTTATCACCCATTAGCCTATTGTTTTAATAAATATGTTGTAACTGCGGCGGATTACTATAAGTGTGAAATGCCAGAAAACATAATTAACCCCAATTCTATACATACTAATCGTTATGAGTATAAAAATCCTAAAAGACTTAATGGCTTAATAAAAGACCACTATAATATTAAACCTAATATGGCTACAAAATGGGAAGGTGGTTATCCTACAATTGAGCAAGTTCAATGGGGAGAATTATATTATAACAAAAATGGCAAAAAAGAATTACTTTCTGACGTACATCATTACTGGGATAATATTCCAAAATGGCAAGTTGGCGCAAATTTATTAACTACTCCTACTTTAGATTATGAATAGGAACTTATTTATATGCCACAATATAGTAGAGTGAATTATTATAACATGGAAACAGGATTAAATAAGCAAAATGCTTTAATTGGTTCAAGAATGTTAGTCTATAATCCTGGTGATGTTCCAGTTGATTTTAAGTTACATATTGATAATTTAAAAACAAGTCTTAGAGATTTAGGAACTTTTCATTTTAGAATTAGCAGATATAATGTTCAAAGACTAACATTAGAATAGGCTGTAGATTGGACTGGGCTAAAAACTTATAGTCGAGATGATAATGAAACTTTTAAATATGGTACACGATATGTTAATATATTAGAACAAAAAAATGAGAATGGCGAAATAATTCCTTATAATAGAGTATTAAAAGATTCTCACCCAAATCATATGTATGTTACTGAACCTATAGAAAGGAAAGAAATTTTTAATGTATTAAGAAATTACGCCTATCAAACAGGCAAAAGAATTTAGTCATTAAATTTAAGTGACTTAACAAATGCCGCAGATATTTCATCACGCATAATAAGCTATCAGAAAACTTTAAATGCTTTTATAGACGAAAAAGAAAAAGAATTTGAATCTGCAATTACAATAAATGAAAAAAATCAAATTTATTGGGAAGTTTTAATTCAAACATTAGAAAAATTTTGCAGCTATTTTGATTAGTTAATGAATCAATATGGCGGCGGTTAGATTTTTACTTCTAATTATTCTTACAATGATTTTATTTATGATTTAATTTACAATCCTCTTGAATTTATTTTAACATCTAACTATAAAAATTATGATTAGGTAGAATGTAATTTTGTAAGTAATATGAATTATATAACCAGTGATTACATAGAATTAGATACTACAAATTTGCCGCAAAGTCTGAATATTGACTTTGAAACAAGAATGGTGTATAATATAATAGAGGATTAGACAAATATTTATCAGAGTTAGGAAAAAATTAACTACTATAATGACAATATAGTCCAAGGTCATTGGTTTTTAATTCCTCCTGGCTGGTCGTTAATTGAAATCACTCCAGTATTAAAAGAGGGAACTTTTGATGGTAAACGTTGGAAAGATGCAAGACCTTTTTATTGGGGCAATATGTCAGAATCAAGTAGAAATATCTATGAAAAGTGCTTACGTTTTGCTGCAATAAAATACTTGTCTGAAAATTCTCCTTTATCAAATCTAAAAAGGCAATTGGAAGATACAACGAATCCCTTTAATGATACAACTTCACTACCCTCAGCAGCGAAGATAACTGAATCATTAGAAAAGTTAGAAACCTATTAGATTGAAGAACTACTATAGTTTAGACGTTGGTTTGAAACAGATAGCAGCTATAATAAATATGTCGTTAATCCTAATGGAATAAGGAAAAGTGTTTGGGGAACAAGAATGTATAGATTAGAAATCAATTTTCTTAAATTATTAAATGATTATTGGCGCATTTACCATTTAGATTCTAATGGTTATCCTACAAGTGACGCTTCTGATTGGTGGTGGAACGCAAGTAATTATATTTGGGTTAATTTTCCTCCCGTGTATTGGACTTATGTAGATGTATTAAATAAAATGAACATAGAATTTATTCCTGAATTTTACTAATAAAGAGGTGAAAAATTCTAATGGCATTAGAAGATATAAAAAAACTTCCTTATGAAATAAGCGTTTGGAAAGAAGAAGTGTTAGATAATGGTAAAAAGAAAGAAACTAAGCTTTTTATTATTGGCGCACATGATATGACTTATGAGGGGCGGGCGACTTCTGTTAAATTCACTCGAAAACTTAATGGTACAAATAGTTTAACTTTTCAAATGCCTGACAAATATTTTGATAGTAGAGAAGGAAAATATGTAAGAAATAAATTTATAGATGAATTATTTTCAGAAAGAAAAATAAAATTATTTTATAAAGAAAAATGGTATGAACTTTATATTAAGACAATAAAAGAAGATAAGAAATTTAAAAGTTATATGAAAACATATACTTGTTCAGATTCTTTTATAGACGAATTGTCAAGAAATGGATATGGCATAACTTTTGATGAAGAATTATATAATAATGTTGAAGAAATAGGCACTTTTTCTGAAACTGTTTTAGATGGTTCTCTTTGGACTTATACCCCTCAATATAACTGGGGTGATTTTACAGAATTTACTCCTACAAAACTTTTTAAGATTCCTATTAGTTAGTTCAAAAAATTAAGTGCCTATAAAATAAATTTTTAGTTAGATAATTTAACTATTACTAATGCCGAAACGGGAGAAATTCGTAAAGCTGAAATGGGCGATGATTTAGCAAGGGAAAAAGGCATATTTTGGAAAAATAATTATGAAGAAGTTTCTTTAAGTACTAATCTTAATGATTATATTTTTGTACCTTATACTTAGCTTGATTTTTGTTATTCTGATTGTGATTATAAAAATATTAGTGAAATTAAAGATAAATATGATTTATAGGCTACAGAAGAAGCTTAGTATTATCCTAATACTAATTACTATGCCCTTGCGCCGAGAAACGTTGACCCAAATAATTATATTTAGTTTATTTATTTCCCTAAAAATTAGAAATTAAAAATTGATGAAACTGGATTGATTTTAGATAAGACTTATCATTATTTTATGACAACGCGGCAATGGAATGAAAATATTAAATCTGATTATTGGTATATTTTTGAAGATACTTAGCTGACTAAAGGTTTAGCAAGCGGTACAGATAGTTTGGCTTACGTTAGTCATACTTTTAAATATATTGCAGAAGATTTTAATGTAATTGATACCTATAAAGAATGTTTAGGAAATAAATGTGTATATTATGATGGATATTTAAGTAATCTTAATGATTTAGCTGAAATAAAAGGAAAAAGTATTTCAATAGCTAATCGTTCTGAATTAAATATAACAGAAGAAATAGATTAGTTTACTACTGTTTATTCTGAAAACTCTTCTAATTTTAATGATAATTTTTCCAACCCTGATTGGTGGGGAACGACAGAAAATTATTAGGTTTGCTCCAAGATAGATACACGACAAATAGTGCCACAATTAGCAAGAAATTATATACAAAACGGCGTAAACATATAGTCAACAGATGGTTGGGAAGTATAGAATTTAGTAAGTGAATCAGAATCAATGAAATTTGATTCTGCTAAAGTTTAGTTAAGAAGTTCTCGGTCAGATAGTAATAACTTTTCTTCACAAACTGAATTATCTTTCCTTTATTATACTCCACCTCGTTATCCAATTGGTTATGTTTGGAAACTTAATTCTTAGAAATATAATCAATTAGATTCTCAATTAAAAACAGTTTTTTCAATACTTACAGATGCTCAACGACAAGGTTATTTTTTTAGCAACGGAACTTATTTTATGACAAAAAAAAATAATAATGAGGAATCTTATTAGATAATTTTTTATTTAGATGAGTTATATAATGAAAATGATATTAGTAGTACGGGTCAAATAAATAAAAAAAATTATAATAAAATAAAAAGATGTTTTGAACCTGTAAAATATTTTACTTCAGGTAATAAGCAATAGATTAGATATTTATATCCAACAAAGAAAACTAATAATAGTGGAGTACCTCAACTTAATTTTTCTTTAGTGGTAAAATATAGAAATGGTACTCAAAATAATGAATTAACTATAGATAAAAATATGGATTTAGAAACTGGCACTATAGTTAATTTTGGTATAATAGGACAAGAAAAAAAAATAGAAAAAGATAAAATTTATTGTTTAAATATTAGCTGCTTTACTAAATCAATTGATAACTTAAAAATTATAATAGGTAAAGGAATTTCATTAGGTGAAGGAAAATATACAATATCAGAACGAGAAAGAATTGAATTTACTGGTAGACAATTTGCTAATTCAAATAATGTAGATAATATTTGGGATTATGGAGATAGCATACAATTTATTGAAGATGCTAATTATCCCTTTAAAGTCAATAATGATACACTTAGTTCAAGAACATTTCTTTTTAAAACTAAAAAAGATATTGAAAATCCATTTTTTGCTATAGAAAATCCTAATTTAATGCTAATCAATAAAGTTAGACTTTTTGAAGCTTATACTAAAGGTGCGGATTAGTTTACTAATAATAATATTATTTTCAAATATAGTGGTAGGAATCTTTTTACAAAAGATATACCATCTGAAAATCTTTATTGGTATAATAATGAAAATTATGATTATAGCAGTTTTATAACAGAAAAAAGTATGAGAAATTTAGTAATTTTTGATGATGATATAATGCCAGGCGGCACGTTTGAAATTTAGAATTATTTTATTTAGCAATTAGTGTTAAAAGATTCTGCAATATTAAATAATTTAGAAGAATTAGATAAAATTTGTAGATATAACGATAAAATAAAAGAGAAATATGTACAAGAATATAACATTATGTCAGATTATATAAATGACGGAGCAATATCAAAAATTCTTATACATCTTCAAAAATATTATAATGAAAGTTCTACTGTAAAAATTTAGAATTTCGTTGCAGCTAATATGAGTCAAAATGATTTAAGAAAAAGAATTATAGCAATTATAATAAAGTTTTTCCTTGCACATTATGATACATTTAATCAAAAAGAATTTTTATCAGATAATGGCACACTTGAACATTTGCCTTTAGACAGCTCTAAAATTACAGAAGATGATTATGAAATTATAACAAATTATATTGATTTAGGTACTTGTGAGTATTATAAAAGTAATACATCAGTAACAAATACTGACTGTTCTTATGGTAATGGCAATCATACTTGTTATTATCAAAAATTTGGTTATTGTCCTTATAGATTCCATGCTATGCAGCATTGCCGCAAAATTAGGACTCTCAAAGGTGAAAAATCAAATAGGTTCAATTTAACATAGGAAATTAGTAAAGTTTTTGAATGTTATCCTGTTTATAGTATTAAGCATAATAGTATAGGAAAAGCTGAAACAAATGCAGACGGCTCTATGATTAAAAATTTGTACTATATTACAGAAAAAGGAAAAAATAATCCTTATGGCTTTAGATATGAAAAAAATCTTTCCAATATCAGTAGAACAATTTAGAGTGATAAAATTGTTACAAAGCTATATGTAGATGATGTTGATTCTGATATATCAAGTACTGGCTTATGTTCAATTAAAACGGCATTAGATAATCCATCAAAAGATAGTTTTATTTTAGATTTTTCTTATTATACTGCTAAAGGACTATTAAATTAGTAGCAAGTTGAATCTGATTTATATGGTAATGGTTCTAATTCAGGCTATTTAAAAACGTTGGGCTATTATAATAATGAGTATGATAAATTATCTAATAAAATTATAAATTTAGAATCTGAATCTTATACAGAATTAGAATCTAAACTAATAGTAAATTTAGAGGGGATAGAAACAGCAAAAAAACAACTACGAAAATATTAGGTATAGATTGATAAATATAGTTCATTGCAAAAACCAACTGCAACAACAACAAATGCAGCTAATGATAATTTACTAAATTATTAGATTAAAATAGATGAACAATTGGCAATTTTTAATCAATTAGTTTCAGATACTTTTTTTACTAATAATACAAATGGTGAACAGACTCTTTATGTTAATGGTTTAACACCTTTGAAGTGGTATGACAGTTATATGAATCATATTGATGAATGGCGTAATGAACATACTTATAGCGCAGGAATATTAGGACAATTTAATAAAGAATATTTACAAATTTAGGAATGGAAAAAACAAAGGTCAAAATTCTTAAAACTAATAAATAAACTTTCTACTGATTTTTTCAAAAAATATGAACCTTTTTTGAAAGAAGGTACTTGGTCTGATTCGAATTATATATCTGATAATGCTTATTATCATGGAGCTTTAGAGGTCGCGGCACAAGGTGCAATACCTAAAGTCAGCTATACTATCAGTGTTAATGATTTAAGTTCCAAGCCTGAATATAAGTATTATGAATTAGATATAGCTGATTCTACTTTTGTAGAAGATATAGGTATGTTTGGTGTCAATCCATCAACAGGACTACCAAATCATCTTAAAGTTTTAGTATCAGAAACCACAGATGATTTAGATGATAATAGTAAAAACTCTATAAAAATTTAGGATTTTACAACTCAATTTGAGGATTTATTTTAGCAAGTCACAGCAACTGTTTAGTCTTTAAGTTATAATGAAAATATTTATAGACGTTCTTCTAATTTTACTGCTTTACAGAATATTAGTGAACAAAGTCTGCAAGGAGCTTTAGATAGCAATAATCTAACATTAGTTAATACAAAAGAAAATAATATAACTATTGATAATCAAGGACAAAGCGGTAGTGACTTAAATAATCACAATAATAAATATAAAATAAATGGTTAGGGAATTTTCTTTTCTAACACAGGTGGCACTGATTGGACAGTGGGAGTTACGCCGCAAGGCATAAATGCAGATTGTATAAAAACAGGAACTTTAGATGCGGGGAAAATTAGAATTACAGATTCTGGATATTTATACTTCTCTTGGGATAAATCAGGTATAAATGCTTATCGTGACCCATTATCAACTAACAACACAAATTATTTAAGCGATAGAATTACTTTTAATAGAGCTGGTTTATCTTTAGTTTAGGGAAACAAAGTAAGATTAAGAGCAGGATATGAATATAATGGAGTTAATGGAGATTTCATAAATAATGAATCAATAACTGATAATCAAAGTATTGGTTTTTATCTTTATGATAATAATGGTAGGACGATTTTCTCTACTTCTAATGGTGAATCTACAAGTGCAAGAATTAGTCTCTTAGGTGAAATGTATGCATCTAATAATATTGATGATGAAACAAAAAGCACTGGTATTTATATTAACAATAAAAGTGGCATAAACAGTGATGGTTATAGGTTGCTTTCAATAGTAAAAGGTAATGGAAATAATGCTATTAACTTATTTACAGTTGATAGTAATGGAACTTTATATATAGGTGGAAGAATTAGTAATGCTTATACTAATGGCTTATTAAATGATGAACTAAGCATAGAAAATGCACCAATACAAATGGATAGTGGTGGCAATGTAAAAATGAATTATGAAATAATGCAATCTCAAAACGGCACAGCTTTAGGTCAATATGTTGCCGATAAAGTAGCTTCATCAGAAATAAAAGGAATAAAATTATCAACTGAAAAAATTGACTTAGATGAATCAATAAACGAATATAGCGAATAGTTAATTGCTGGTTCTTTTATATCAAATAGTGGTGGTTATATTCTTAATGATTCAGCGGTAAATAATTTAGTTAATATGTCTGCTGCCGTGATAAAATTATTTTATGCAGTTAGAGAAATAAAAAATGACCTAAATAATAAATATGTCTTAACTTCCCCCAATGTAACTCTTGATTTTTGAAGGTGATTAAATGATAATTAAACAACAACAATTAGAACCTTTACTAATTTTATTAAATAAAATTTCTACAAAAGTTTTTTCAATTGAAACTCAATATAAATTTCTAAAAATTAAAAAAACATTAAAATCTGAATATGAAATTCGGCAAGAATAGTTTCAATCTTTAACAAAATATTGTGAAGTAGATGAAAATAATAATTTCATATAGTTACCTGATGGCAGCTTAAAAATAAAAGAAGAATTTCTTTAGTAGGCACAAGAAACTATTTAGCAATTAAATGAATTAGAAATTTAGCTCCCCGACATATATTTTTCACTACAAGAATTAGAACCCTTGGGCTTAACAATGGGAGAATTAGAATTATTAGAATCATTTATAAAATAAAAACAAAAGCACCTTTTTAGGTGCTTTTTTGTTTTTTATATAAAAATTCTTACAAAAATTTTTGTTAAAAACATAGAATTTTTCATAGCATTAAAATGCCACAGAAAAATTGAGATTTTTATATTTCACCTTTTTAATGCAAAGATTAAATCACAGAGGTGATGATATGTCATATAGCGGATATGGTATGAACTCAACTGTATAGCCTCCCTTACCAACAATGTCTGGTTAGGGGACAACTGGACAATCAAATATGTAGTTTTTATTTCCTTAGCCGCAAGGTAATGTTTATAATATAAATTCTACACTGGAAGTAGCAAGTGTACCAATCGGCGCGGGGATTTCTATAGCTCTTTGTTTACCTGAAAAAGTAATGTATATAAAGACTATGCAAAATGGGAATCCACTACTTTACCCTTATAAAATTGTTCCCTTTAACCAAAATACAGATATACCTACAGAAGAAAAACCTGTAAATGAAAAAGTTAATTCTACAACAATCTCAATGGATTAGTTAATAGAACAAGTTAAAAATTGTAATAATAGAATTTCAGATTTAGAAGAAAGATTTTCTAATACTAATCAAAGAAAAAAGGAGTTTGATATATAATGGATTAGAGAATAAAAATAATAGCCCAAATTATGAAAGGGCGAAATCCTAAAGACGTTGCCTTAGACATGATTAAAAGTGGCAAAATTGATGACCCTAACATCAAGTCGCTTGTACAAATGGCAGAAGGCAACCAAACTGATGCTTTAGTTAATCTCGCTTCTCAAATGTTTGAAAACAATGGTTTAAATCTTAATACCGAACTTCAAGATTTAATGTCATTGCTTAAATAATTGAAAGCGTGAAATATATATTATAGAGGTGTTTAATAAATGGAAGATAAAAGTGGATTAAGCATTGCTGATGCACTTGCTATCGCTCGTGGTACTAATGACGGTAATGGAAACAATAACGGATTATTAGGCGGAGAGATGGGTCTGTGGTGGATTATTATAATAGTATTGTTTTTCAGCTATGGTAATGGCTGGGGCAATAACGGTCGTAATAACGGCAATAGTGGAAACGGTGGTGGTACAGTCGTGATTCCCGCAGGCAACTTTGGTTTTAATAGTGGTTATAATCCTTGCTGCTCACCTGCTACTACACAAGGCATGGCTGACGCTTTCAATTTTAACAACTTAGATAATGCTGTTAGAATTGCACAGAACGCCGCAACAGAAGGTGCTTACCAGAATAATCTTGCAATCACCAGTCTTGGCACAAATCTTGCTAATAATTTCTGTACTATAGAAAAAACTGGTTTACAGAATACGGCAGCTCTACAAAGTACTCTTTGTCAGGGATTTGGTGGTATAAATAATGCTATCACCAATACTGGATTTGAAACATAGTCTGCTATGAATAGCGGATTTAACAACGTTCAAGCAACACTTTGTAATGGATTCAACGGTTTACAGAGCGCAATAGCAACTACCAACTGCAATGTAAAAGATTGTTGCTGCGAAACCAGAGAGTCAATAATGCAGTCTAACTTCAATAACCAAAATGGCTTTAATAGCGTTGTAAATGCTATAAATACAAATGCTTGTAACATTGAACGTGGACAAGATGACATTAGATATTTAATGGCGCAAAATTAGAATTAGACAATGATAGGCATTGACCGTCTTGGTGATAGATTAATTGACTTCATGAATCAAGAAAAGATGGATACTCTTAGAAATGAACTTTAGAACGCTCGTTTTTAGATTTCTCAATCTGCACAGACTGAACAGCTTCTTAGCTCTTTACAGCCCATTGCACGTCCTGCATATGTGGTAAACTCACCTTATCAATCCTTAAATTATAATGGTGTAAATTGCTGCGGTTACGGTAATTTTTGAGGTGGTAACTAATGAGTTGCCCCAATAAACTTTGCAATAAATTTATTTTTTCGGAAAGTGTTACATTTACCTCACCCAATTTACTAATTGACATTCCTGCTGGTTCTTATAATAATGGACAGTGTTATTGTTTAGTAATAGGACAAAGTATTCCTACAGATACTACAATTGCCGCACAGGTAGGTATAACAATAGGTGGAGATACAACAACCATTTATCCTCTATTGAATTGTAACTGTACAAATGCAAGTGCTTGTGATATTTCGCCGAGAGGCATTTATCCTTGTGTAGTAAGAACTAACATACAAAGCGGTGTATTTAAGCTTGTAAATAACATTAGTTGTTGCAATTGTAATTCTAACGCCGCTCCGTCTATTCCAATTCCAGCAGAAGCATAATTTTAAGGAGGTGAAGATTAGTGGAAGAATTAGCGAGAAAAGTTAAAAAGGAATTAACCAATATTGCTGATAAAGGTTTAAGTTCTTCTAATTTAGATACCACTTATAAACTAATAGATATTTATAAGGATATAAAAGAGGCTTGTTACTATGAAGAACAATTAAATTGTGATAGCGATTTTGGCGCAAGAGGTAGAAGTGGTAGAGGTCGTTATCGCGGTGATGATGAAGATTATGATAGAGGCTCTCGATATAATCGCAGCGGCTATAATGAAAACAACTATGATAGATATTATCCCTTAGATGAAAGAGATGAAAGATACTTTACTCGAATGAGAGAAGGAATGTATAATTATAGAGATGGTCGCTCACGTTATAGAGATGGTGATTCTAAAGATAAAATGATAGATGGCGTAGACATGGCAATGGGTGCGCTTGTAAATTTTGTTGAATATATGTTAGATAATGTAGAAACCTCTCATGAAAAAGAAGTAATTAGGAAGCATATTGAAAAATTAAAGAAAATGTAATGCATTTTAAGTATTACAACAATAACCCTTACGGGCGACACGTGAGTGATTGTACAATTCGTGCTATATCACTTGCTACAAATCGCCCGTGGGAGGTTATTTTTGATGAACTTTCTAATTATGCAAGAGAGGAGGGCATTACTTTTTCAGAGGTCGAATTTATTAACGATTATTTAAGTAAACGTTATGAAAGATTTTGTCAAGACCCTAAAAATAAAACTGAAACAGTAGGTGATTTTGCTAATCTAAAACTGCCTGGTAGATGGTTAGTAACAATGGGTGGACACATTACTTGTGTAATTGACGGAGTTATTTACGACATATTTGACCCATCTGATAGATATATGTGGTGTGCTTACTACGTTTCTGACTAAAATAAAGGGGAGTAGATGACCCTAACATCTACTCCCAATATTATAAAGGTGTTTAAAAGGAACGGCTATTGTCGTTCCTTTTTTAAAAAGGAATAATTTTTATAAGTTCATATTGGGCTGCGGCGTAGCGACCTATTAAAATGCTATCACTCTCATCTTCTGTTGCCTATACACCATATAAAGCCTAAACTTTTATTTGTGCATTTTTCTTTTGGTCTGTTCTTGTGCGCCCCTTTACATTATTAAAGTTGCGCCAAGTAGAAGGTGGTACAATTAAATACGGAATACCGTTTTCATAGCAATAATTTTTTAGAACACCCTAAAGATGTGCTAACTTTTTATATACAAGAACGGCATCACCATTTTCAAATTTTTGAAGCTATATATCTTCAAAAACTACCTAATCTGGTTTCCATTGTTCTATCATACTTGCAATCCATGCTTTTGTTTGAGATATTCGTTCTGTGGATTTATTGCCGTGACTTGTCCAGCAGCCATAATTTATTAAATTATTATTTTCAAAAACAGACCAACCTGATGTAATAGATGCCTAATCAAAAGCTAATATTCTATAACCTTTTTTCTTTTTAGGCTTTTCATTGATTTTTTTAAGATTAAGATGATTGCATATTCCACATTCTACTGAATTGTTGCGCCAATCATCATAAATAAAATGAACTTCATGACCATTGGGGCAGAGAGCTAATAAATCTGAATTTAGATTAGAGTAGGAATCAGATATGAGTTGCCAACCCTAATCCTCAACAGACTTTTTTACATCTTCAAACTTAAATTTGCTCATTAGGCATCAGTAGAGCCGAAGCCTTTTTCTCCTCTATCTGTTTCATCATCAATTTTACATTCTTCCCAAATTATCATAGGCGTATGAGCAATTACAAATTGTGCAATTTTTTCACCTTGTTTTATTGTGTAAGTTTCGGAACTTGTATTAGTAACAATTATTCCAACCTCACCGCGATAAGAAGAATCTATTGTACCAGGCGCATTAGCTATTCTTAAACCAGTTTTAAGACTCATGCCAGAACGAGGACGTATTTGAATTTCATAACCTTTTGGAATAGCAATTTTTAATCCTGTTCTAACAAGCACTGTTTCATTAGGTTGAATTTCAGTATCTTCTAATGCTTTTATGTCTGCGCCAGCATCAAGCTGATGAGCATATTCAGGTATATAAGCATTTTCATCTAATTTTTCTATTTTAACTTTAACTTTTTCACGAGGATTTTGATATAAGTTTACAAATTTTACTATGGTAGAACTTAGAACTTTTTCTAAAAATTTCTTTTTATTATCACTAATATTTTCTTCTTCTTTAAGTGAATCAATAAATTTTTGAATTGATTCAGCTTCTTTTTCAATATCAAAATTAGGATTTCTGTACATTTCTTCGTTTAAGCTTTTAAGTACTTGTTTTTCAAAATTAGGATTATTAAAAGCTTTTTCAAAATTATTCATTACTATTTGATATAGCATATCAAAAGTTTCATCAGGTAATTCTATTATTTTCATCATTAAGTCTACTTGACTTTGAAGAGTGTTACTCATTTGGGCTTGTCTTATAATATCAGTTACCTCTTCCATTTCCTTTATTTCTTTATTTTCCATTATTAAGTATCCTCCATGTTATCATATTTTTGCTATTTCATCTATTATATGATTTGAAAGAGCATCAGTATTATCAAACCACCAATCACTTGCATAGTGCTAATCATATAATTCTGCTGTCAAGTTTGTATTTGTTAAAATTATAGTTCTCAACTGTTTTAGCTACATACTATAGAAATTACTATAATTTATAAAATTATGCGCATCTGCCTCATTACTACAAGAACCATTATGGAATAAGTAGCTTGAATAAGGCATACCATATCGTTTATGTCCTGCAACTAAAATAAAAAATCCCGCGCTCCATGCTTTACCTATATTATAAGTATATATAGGTGTAGTAGAAGTCTCAATTGTTGAAATTATGCTAAAGGCTGCATTTAAATCTCCACCATCAGTATCTATAAAAATTTTTATTGGTTTACGATTTTGCGGTGGAATGTTTTTTTCATCATCTAATTTATTATAATATTTAACTTGTTTGAAAATCGTTGATGATGTTTTATCAGTAACTTCCTATGTGATAAAAATGTTTCTTTCAGAATAGTTAAAATAATCCAAAATTTCATCTGGATTACAATATTCTTGATTTTCTTCTGTAGCCATTTGTTGAAAATTATCATATAAATTACTTGCTTCCTAAAGAAAAATTTCTTTTGTTTTAATTTTTCCTTCCTAATCTATAAAAGTTAAAGTATCAAAATCTTCCATTTTGTTTCTCCCAAACTTATTGTTTTTGTTTAATGTTGTTAATTTGATATTCTAATGAATTTATTTCTTCAATTAACTATTTTATTTTAGAATTTAAGGTGAAAGTATCGAAGTTCATAGCTTTTAACTAATCACTTTTTTGCTATTTAAGTTTTTCTAATGTTTCTAATTCTGACATCTTTTTTATCACCTCTTATATTATTATATCAAAAAATGAGTTAAAAGTCAAATATTCCACTTTTCGGATTTGTTTTTAATAAAAGTCTTAATTCTGTTGAAGAAGTATTTAGAAAATCTAAAGCTTTATTATTGTTCTTATAATAATCAAAATAAGAGCATATCTTTTTCGCCGCGCCCCATTTAATTAAATAAGTAAATTTTTTACTTGAATGAATTTGAGATAGATTCTGTTCATCTTTTTTTATAGTTAAAATAGTTTTTGTAATTCTAATTGCAGCTTGTTCATCTGTTTCATTTTGAATATTATGCATAGGAAAAATTACTTTACTTTTATATTCTTTTACAAAATCCCCATTATACTAAAACTCTATTCGTACTCGTTCTCTCATAATATTAAAGAATTTTTTGATTTTATCAAACTATTCAATAGTATGACAAATTGGAGCATAATAGAAAAAGAAGTTATGATTATGAAATTCTCTTAAAAAACTCTCATAATCTAATCTACAAAAGTCCTAATCTACTATATATATACCTAATAATTTTTCATCAAATCCCGTAAAATCCTAATTTTCTAATCTTATAATTGAACTTCTTTTTAAATGATTATAGTCAACACCTATTATTTTATCAGAAACTAAATCATAAGGTAAAAAAGAGGGTGGTGAGCCACTGTATTTTTTATCCAGCGGCTCAAAATAATTGTAAAAACCCTATCCATATATAGAGGTTTTATCATTACTTACACATTTTTTAGGAATAGTGCTATTAGGTGAATCCTTGAAATAAATTATTTTAGAGAATCTTGAAGTATCATCTTTTGGTTTTAACAATGTTACTAAATCATTATTCTAATAATGATAATTATAAACTTTCATCAATTCCAAATTAGGCATATGCCGATATGGATTATGATATAAGTCTATATCGTATAGTCCAATATTACTCATTGTCTACCTCCATGCGTTCACAACATGATTTAGTTATAATTCCGTCTTGTATTTCATCTATTCTTTCAAATAAAGGTTTATCTGTTGATTTATATTTTTTAGGGATAAAGCCCTCATTTCTACGAATACCAGTAATTATTAGTTTAGTTCCTCTTTGGAAAAAGCTTTTTTCAATTACGTGATTTTTCCCATCTTCACCCCTTACTGCAATTTGTTTATCCCATTTAATAAATTGATTTTTCCACACCTTAACCGTGACAACTCCTGTTGTAGTCAAAAGTGTTATAAAAGATTTATTCTTATTCTTATCTATAACTGTTCCTGCTATTCTACTAATTTTATACATTTCAATTTCTTTACCATCTTTCGTAGTAAAAGACTTATCAATTATTGGTTCTTCTGGTAATGAAAAGAAGTCTACTATTTCATATCTGTCATTATCTAATGTAGCTAATTCATGTGCATGATAATAGAAACTAAGAGAATCCATTTCCCATTTGGAGATTGAACCTTCAGCATATTTATTATAAGTTTGATTATAGATTAAATTGTTTAAGTTATTAAGTATTTCTTGCTGATTTTCTTTAATCCATTTTCTAATTGGTTCAATTCCTTTTTGATAGATATTATCCCAATCAGATTGTTTTATTTTTGCCATTACTTGATTATTGTCAATTATTAAATCTTCTAATAAATCTTCTGAATTTCGTTCAGTAAAGAATTTATAAGCACGTGTATCTATCATGTAATATTTTCCTTTTATGAAATTTTTTAAGTAACGATTAAAATTAAAGAGTCTGCGCTCATAATCTAATTCTTTAGGAATAAATTTTTCTTTTATAAGCATTGGCATATTTTGTAGTGTAATTCTTTTCTTCTTATCTACTATTATATTTAAATAGCTTTCCATTGCTGCTTGACGATTTTCATAAAAACTATCAAAAGCTCCTGATTTAATAAGTGAGGTCATTTGAGTTACATTAACTTTTATTTTTGATAAAAAATCTTCCATTGATAAATATGGTCTATTGATAAAAATATCTTCAATCAGTTGATTTCCAACATGATTTATACCTCTTATACCATATCGAATTACATTATTTTCTACATCAGGTGTAAAAGTAATTCCTGATTTATTTATATCTGGTAAAGCAAATGCTATTCCCTCTTTTTTCATTTTACCTATTGCCGTAGCAATACGTCCATAGTTAGTTGATGTATTTTCTATTTTTTTATCTTCATCATCTGCAAGTTCTTCTTCATTAACATCATAATCAATATCTATAATTTTGTCACTAAGATTCATACTTCCTGAATCTACTATTAAATTAGCAGTATTCCAAAAGATTATAGGATATTTATAGGCTAAATTAAGCTCTTGGAGTGCTACGAGAGAGTAAGCCAATGTATGTGCGGCATTCGCACCACATATAGTTTCCTATACCATATTAAAAATATGTTGTGGTCTAGACTATACCATCAGCCTTTTAATTAAAAAGGTCGCAACCATTATAGTCGTTGAACGTCTTTCTTATTTCTTCATACTTTCTTTTCATTCCAAAAGGTTTATCATAACAAAGATTAATTAAAGTAATAATATTATTAAAATTTGCAGATTGAACATGATATAGTCCACTATGTCCATTTTCAGCAAAAAGAACATTTATATCTTTCATATATAATTTATTTTGAAGAACATCTGCTACCCATTCCATAAAATCTTTTGAAGCACTATAAATTTTAAAGGCTGGCGCACCATAAGATGTTGGACTAACATTTCCGTCTCCATCTATAATTCCTCTAATTATATAAGGAAGAAATTTTTTCTCTTCTTCTGATAATTGTGGTTTTTGTAGATTTAAAGATTTATTTGGAACTACACCATATTTAGCAAGATTGCCAACTAAATCTTTATCAGATAATATTATTCTATATCGCGATTTTCTATTTCCTCTACCATCTTCATAATATGATATTGAATACCAATAGAATCTGCAATAAATTTTATGCAATCTTCATCTGCTAAATCTAATCCAACTTTATTTGAATTAGAAACAATATATCCATCTGTTAATAATAATCCTAAAAAATAAGCATCAAAATTATTTGTAATTTTTTCAAACTTATAATTATATCCTTTTCTATTGGTTTTAGCTTGTTCTTTTACTTGCTCAAAATCATCATTATGATATTTTTTAACTTTATCAATTATTGATTTTTTTGATTTAAAACCATATTTAGTAAGTAAAGTTGTTACTGGAGTACCAGCAATATACTCTTCAACTAATTGTTTTTCTTGTTCATTAGATAACTTTTTTATTCCCATTTTTTCACCTCCTTCTTAATTAATATAGTATGAAAAGAAATAAGAAATTTCGCTGCGGATTATCCAATCTTTTGCTTTTTTACTATACCGAGGTAGTTAATCTCGCCGCTTAACCATCACTAATTAAGTTTAGTAGCAAAAGCTCTAAGGAAGTTCCCGTCAGTTTAGGTCGTTTTTTTCTATATATTACTATATAGGGTTTCCATGTCTTAAAAACCATAACCTTTATTCATAGAGATTAACAGCCAAGCATATTTACATAGTTTTTTCTCACAGCCTTTTGCTTCTGTTTGCTCAAAAAATTCTTTTTCCAATTGTTCGTATTCCTTAGGATTCTTTTTTGCTATGGATTTTCGCAGCCTATCTGCCCATAACAAACTAAAACCACCAAGTTCAGGTTGTTGAACTAACATCATAAACTGTTCTTGTTGAATACATAATCCATAAGTAATACTTAAAAATTTCTTTAATACAGCTTGCCCCTCTTTACTAACTCCATAATTATCCATTTCTATATCCCATAATTTAGGATTAGCTTTAAATCTTGCAAATTTATCAATAGGTTGTTCAGCACCTTTTTCTGGTGACATCAATCTAATGACTGCATTTAATGCCGCTAAATCATCTACTGATGTAGGTTTAACCGCAGAAATTCCTTTAATACCACTTTGTTGTTCCATTTGAAAAAGACTTTGTACTTTATGATGATTTAACATATCCCACATTTCTTTTGATTTTCTCTCTATGTTATATACACCAATAGTTTCTTCATAAACTTGCCGCAAAGGTTTATTTTTATCTATATAATTATAGTCTTGTAATAAATCAAGACACGCTCTTATTTTGTCTAACGCTTCTATAGATAACAAATCAATTTTAAGATTTCCTGTTTTTTCCATTGTATGCAAGTCATATTGAGTTATTATATCATCATTAGATGTTTTCATTAGTGCGGTTGAGTTAATAATTGGTTCATCATAGAATATAACTCCCCCAGCGTGACTCCCGATGCCGCAACATAAGCCACTAATAAATTTTGCGACTTCCCATACTTTTTTATATTTTCCGTCCATTAGTTCTTTAAATTTTAAGTCAGGGAGCATATCATTTTCTTCGTCACCATAGTAAGTTTGTTCTAATGTTCTTTGCTGTCCTCTATCCGATTTAATAAAACTTGCTAAATAAGCACCCTCTTCTGGTGATAAATTTAAGCCTCTTGCGGCAGTTAAAAGAGCAGATTTACTTTTTTCCGTTCTTATAGTTAAAACTTTTGATACTCTATCTTCCCCATAGGTTTGAACAAAAGCATTATAAACTTGTGCGCGTTTTCCGCCCTCTATATCTATATCCACGTCCAAGGGTGATACACGTTCAGGATTTAAGAATCTAAAACTATAAGTTTTTGTCGTTTCTCTTAGAGGATTTATTTGTGTTACTCCAAGCATATTAAGAAGAAGAAAGCCACTTCCACTTCCACGTGCGGGGTCAACTAAAGAATTTCCTTTAGTCCAAATTATATTAACATAATCTCTAAGATTTAACAAATAAGCACTCCATTGTGTATTCATTTTTTCAGAAGCTAATCGAATTGCTAATAAATTATCATCAATTTCCTTATATGTTAATTCATTATCATATTGTTCTGAATCTTCATAAATCTTTTTAATTATTGCGGCGGCGAGGTCACGATTTTCTTTGTGTTTAGAAGTATAAAAATATTCAAGCTCTTTTATTTTATCTTTGTAATTAAGAAACTGTGTTTTTGTAATAGTATCAATAGTTAAAGGAATATAACCAATCTTTGTAGGTTTTGTTAAATCATAATCATTACACATATCATAAATGTTTTTTGTGTTATTAAGCCATAATGAAACCGTTTCTGTTCCTATAACTTCGTCCATATAAGAATGAATTTCTTCTCTATTCATCATATAAGTTGAAGAATAGAAAGCTTCTGTTTCTCTTTCACCCTCTTGTGCTGTTAAGAAAGCATGATGAATTTCTTTATCTTCTTTTCTTAAATAATGAGCATCAAGTGAAATTACTACAGGAATGTTTAATTTTTCTGAAAGCTCTTTATAGACTTTATAAATTATTTTTTGCTCTTCTGTAAAAGATGGTTGAACTTCAAGAAAGAAATTCTCTTTGCCGCAAATTTGCTGCATTTCTGTAATCCATGTAATAATATATTGTAATTTATCATCTGTTGGATTAGAGTTATAATTAATAGCAAGATTAGCTAATCTTGAACCAAGACACGCTGTACTAAAAATTACATTACCAGAATTATTACCAATAACTTCTTGTAAATCAGAATAATAAGTTGGTATTCTTCTCATTTTGCCTTGCTTAAAACTTCTAAGCCATGCTCTTGTTGATAATTCTCTTATTTGTCTATGTCCTTCTATGTTTTTTGCTAAGAGTACAAAATGATAAAATTTGTCTTTTCCTCTTACATAGTTTTCTGCATTAAGTCCATTTCTGCAAAGATAAATTTCATTTCCTCTAATAACCTTAAAATCAGGATAAGTTTGTCTAATTTTTTCTTCTACTTCTTGACAATCTATCGCCGTCATAATTGTTTCGTGGTCTGTTATTGCAATAAAATTATGTTTCAAAGTATCTGCGGCATACCAACATAATTCATCTAATCTATTAGTTGAATCTCTTAAATCATGATTACTACGGTCAGTATGATTGTGACAAGAACCATAAAATTCATTCAAACAAATCACCTCTATTATTTTTTCTTATATATATTATATCATAAAAAATAGTAAAAATCAATATTTTATATTGTTTAGAGATAAAAATAAAGGTTGTTACTTTATAATAGAATTAAAATTTTGTTTTTTCTAATAGTTAAAACAAAATTAAATAAGTAAAATGAGGTGATAATGCGTGAATATATATCTATAGGAATAGAAAGTAAGAGATGATACTATTGACCCCGCCTATTTCAAAGATAGAAGTATCGCTGCTGACACGTCTGGCGGTGCAGCTTCTGATAAAGACATTGCCGATTTGAAACAAAAATATTAGCAATTAGACCAAACTAATAAAACTTAGGATTAGTCAATAGGTGATAATACTACAAAAATTCAAGATATTGAAACCTCTATTAACGATTTTGAGCCAATAAGTGCAGATTTTATAAATTCTTTAACTTTTACAATGAGTGGTTAAAATGGCAAAAAAGTATTACTTGAATGAAAAAGGCTTAAAACAAATATGGGATAAATTAGATGAATAGAATAGTAAAATTATAAATAAGATTGATGCTATTAAAGTTTTTGTAACTGAACCATCTGATGATTTACCTAAGAATTTTGAGGACGAACCTGAGCCTGGTATCAGTAACAAGTTTAGTAGAGCCGACCACATTCATCAAATGCCAACTTATGAAGATGTTGGTGCAATGCCTTATAGAAAGTGTTTAATAGAGGGCAATAGTAATAATGAAGAAAAAGGTTGGAGAATTTTCGCCGACACTTATCTTAATAATGGTGACACAAGTATTAGTTTTATTGTTAGAAAAAGTAACAATAGTGATAGTATAGGAATTTTAACTGCTTTTATAGAAATTAACGATGGGAATATTTCTAATAAAAATCTAAAGTGGAATTTATTAAGTGGTGACATAGACCCACAAGATTTCAAACTTATTTGTGGCGAGAGTGAAATTCTTTTAGCTGTTAAATGTTCTAAGACAGACAATTATATGTTTTAGGTTTTAGAAGAACACAATAATTATAATGATAAAGAAAGTAGTTGGAACTTATATGATATGTTAAGTAAAGAAACAGATAGCAATATAGTTTCAGATGATATTACTGATTCTACTATTGAAAGTATTAAAAATAGTTGCGCCACGGCGCATTAGCTTGATAGAATAGTCACTATTAACAATACTAATTTTGATGGTTCTCAAAATATAAGATTAGATAATAGCTTTAACTATGAATTTGGTTCTCATAATGCCGATAGATATACTACTTTCTGTAAAATACCTCTAAAGTTAGAAGAAAGTAAACCTGAAAATTCTGTTAGTTTAATTATTACCGATATAGCAAGATATTAGTACATGATTGGCGGCGTTTGGTTAGTTCAAGCAGGATTACATAATGGTGTTGGACAAATGAAAGTTGTTGAATTAGTAACACCATCTGCAAATGGAACAAAATTTGGTTATTATACTACAGATACAGAATTTTGCTTAGTAGCTTATAGGAAAGCTAATAGTGGAACTTTTAATATTACGGTTCTAAAGCAAGGAAATTCCGTGATTAAAAAAGAAGATTGGACTTCCGCACAAGGCGATGGCACATGGAAAGATGTAGAAACTGATGTGGTTTTAACTAATAATAATTTTGAAGATTTCTTTTAGAAAACTAAAGGAATATAGATAAGTAGTTTTACAAGTGCCGCAATTGATAATCAAGGTACTTATAGTTTTACTTTGAAAGACTCTATTATAGTTGATATATAGAGTGATAAATATGAAAGCTCTTGTCTAAAATTTGAACATTGGTATGACGGTGATAGTGTTGTTATTAAACCGTTAAAGATTGACGGCAGCGAATTAAAAGACACTACCATAAGCAACTTAACTATTTATTATCTGAAAAAAGGAATGAGTAACAATGATTAAAAATAAAAAATATTTAGATGAGGAGGGATTATAGCTCCTTTGGAATAAATTAAATGATGAAAACAGTGTAATTATGAAAAAAATCAATAAATTAACTGTTGATGTTAATGCTGCAAATGCAGAAATTTTTTGTGATACAAAAGAAAATTGGGCAAGTTAGTCTATTTTAATTCCTAAAAAAGGTACTATTTATATTTATAGTAACTATAAACAGGATTTAAGTAAAGATGTAGCAGGAATAAAAATAGGTGATGGCAATTCATATTTAGCTGATTTACCTTTTATAGACACACTTTATTCTCAACATATAGAGAATCAAGATATTCATGTTACAATTTAGGATAAAAATAAATGGAATGAAAAAGTAACTATTGATGAATCGTCTGTTGACAGTGAATTGTTAATATTTACTAATAAGTGATGTGATGAATAATGGCAGATATATCTAAAATTAAATTACCTGATGGTTAGGTTTATAATATAAAGGATAGTGTTGCGAGAAGTAGTAATTTAATATCCGTGCCTGTACCAATTACGCAAGGTGGCACAGGTGCGACTACAGCAGAAGAAGCAAGAGATAATTTAGAAGTAGTTAGTTATAATGACCCAGAAAGTTTAGGGAATTTTAAAATCAATAATTTATCACTTGGAACCAGTCAAAGCACTTGTTGTTTTATAGCAGGGGATAATCAACAAAATGTAGCTGGAAATTATCATACTTTATTTGGTTCTTCTAACATAATATATGGTGGAGAAAATAACTTTGCAATTGGTTTTGATAATACTTGTAGCAGTAGTTTAAATTTTGTAGCTGGTGAAACTAATACGATAGGGGTAGATAGTGATTATTCTACAATAATATGTGGATATAATAGTAATATTGATTCATCAGAAAAATGTTTTATTGCTGGCAACCAAAATTATATACAAGATTGGTCATCAAATTGTTATATAATGGGTGATTTAAATACTATAAGTGGGTCTGGAACTATTTCTGCAATTGGAAATAATAATCAATTTGATACATCTGATACTTGTGTTGCAATAGGATTTACTAATACATTTTAGGAAAATGCAAATACTTGTGTAGGTATTGGTTTTAACAATACTGTAGATTCTATGTATGGTTTATGTTTAGGTAACAATTGTACAATAACTAAATAGGGTTCTGAAGCCGTTGCTATAGGTAGTAATGCTCGTGGTTTTACTGGGGGGATTGCCTTTGGACATTATAACAGAACATCAAATTATGGTTCTGTTAATGGAACTTCTGGAACAGCTTTTGTAATAGGTAATGGCACAGCAAGTAGTTAGGCTAATGCTTTTAGAGTAAACTATGATGGAACTGCTTATGGACTTTAGTCTTTTCATACCTCTGGCGCAGATTATGCAGAATATAAAGAATGGGAAGATGGCAACTTATTTAATGAAGATAGAGTAGGATTATTTGTAACCTTAAATGGTGATAAAATCAACATTGCATAGCCTGGTGATTTTATTGCAGGAATTGTTTCTGGTACTCCAAGTATTGTAGGTAATGCAGATGAATGTTGGTCTAAAACATATATAAGAGATGATTTTGGTAGATTTATCTATGGTAATGAAGAAGATGGTAAACCTTTAACAATAAATCCTGATTACGATGAAAACCAAAAATATATTTCTCGTGCTGAACGTCCTGAATGGGCTGCAATTGGTATGCTTGGCTATATAAGAGTAAGAGATGATGGAACTTGCAAAGTAAATGAATATTGTACTTGTGGCGAAAACGGCATAGCGACATCTTCTGAAAAAGGCTATAGAGTTGTAAAACGTATAACAGACAACATAATTGAAATACTTTTTTCTATTTACTAATTGAGGTGAAAAATAATGCCTGATATTTCTAAAATAAAATTACCAAGCGGTAATACATATAACATTAAAGACACATAGGCAAGACAAGAAATAAGTGACTTAAAAACTGGATTAACTGGTGCAATGCACTACATAGGAGAAACAACTACTCAAATAACGGATAAATCTACTACTTCTCCTATTCAAATAGACACTGATAGCGTAACGCCAAATTCTGGTGATGTAGTAATATATAATGATAAAGAGTTTGCTTGGAATGGCACTCAATGGAAAGAATTTGGTGACATGGGGTCATTAAAGGCTTTAGCCTTTAAGGATAGTGCAACAGGCAAATTCACACCACAAGGTAGTATTTCAGCTATTACTTTTAGTGGTACGCAGGAAACTTTGACTGATTCCAATGTTTCTATTACAGGTACTGTTGGCGATTTGACATTTACTGGCACTAAGAAAACACTTTCAACTGCCTTTACGCCACAAGGCACTATAGGTAGTTTAACATTCACTGGCGGCGCAGATACAATAACTACAAATAGTTACACTCCGTCTGGAAATGTAACCATAAAAGCAACATCTCCTGTAAGTAGTTCAGGTAATTACACTCCCGCTGGTACTATTGGTGCATTAACAACTACAGTTACTCCCAATACTGACACTATAACGCCGATTACATCAGTCGGTACATTACCCAGTCTTGAAACAACTGTGGCTGATGAAACTTTGGAGCTTAAATGGACTACTGGTGCATTGCCGACTTAGGGAAGTGCAGTAACTGTTGTAACTGGAATTAAATCAGCAACTACTACCACACCCTCTTTTACTGGAACTCCTACTGATTTAACTGCTACATTTGCAGGAAGTGCTTCAACATTAACAGCTTCCTATACTCCTACAGGGACTATTGCAACTCCAACTTTTACAGGAACTCCTTCAACTATTAGTGTTGATTATACTCCCGAAGGTGATATTAGTAAGCCTGTATTTACTGGTGATGATGCAACTGTTAGTATCACTTACACTCCTAAAGGAACTATCACACAACCGTCTTTTACTGGAACAGAGGGAACTGTTACAGTTCAATAACAATAAAGAATCCACGATTAAATCGTGGATTTTTTTATGGTAAAAAAGAAGCCCCTTTAAAGGGGCTTAAAATTATTTAACTGGCTGTTTAACTTTTAGAGTCCATAATTCAAAAGCATCATTAAGTGCTACATTATGACTAATACAAAACTTTCTTAAAAGTTTTTCTTTTTCAATAGAGAGGTCGTTTTTATTAACTTCAATTTCATATACTTCTGTATAAAAGTCCTTATCGTTCATATAATGCATGGTAGGGGCTGAAAAAGCAACTAAAAACTTACTCATATTAGTCCTCCAAGGTTAAAGAACCTAATATAAAACCTTATAATATTATTATATCATTTTTTTTATGTTTTTTCAAATTTTTGTCGTTTTTTGTCCTTTACGTTTTCCATCTATTTGATATTTTGTGAAATCCAATGTGTTTGAGAAATCTCCAAGCCAATAATATTTGTTAGTTGATACTGGAGAATTTAGTTTTTCATCTGTTAATTGAGATATTATATTGGAATAATTGTCACTTGTTTTAATTGATTTCCACTTAAATGGACAATTTGAATCAGTATAGTTTTGATTTGTATAGTCAATTTCTTTATTATAAAGATAAATAGGTTGATTATTATAAGTTAATACGTCTATATTTATATCATAATTTCCATTTGGATAGAAAATATTGGTTTGTACTTTTGATATTACTGGATAGAAATAACTATGTCCGCCTGTATATAATGCACCATTTTCTATTTCATAGGAATAGCTATTATATTCCTTTAGGCTATCTTGATAACAAATAAAAGTATTATCATTAGTAGCTGATAAAGGAAATTTCCATTTATTTAAATTTATACAAAAATCTTTAATTGTTTGATTATCCGTATTTTGAAAAGCAGACTATGTATCAAATGTAAGCGCACCAGAAAATTGAACATATCTAATTATCCAATTGTCACTACTTAAATCTTCACCATTTTTAGTATAAATAAAGGTAAAATTCTTATTATGCATCCAGTATGTAAAACCTGAATCTTTAAATACATATGGTGCAATACCAGGTATTCCTGTTGTATACCAATAGTACTCAGAATATGAAGTTATTTTATCATTTAATGGGTCAACTAACGCTGCACCTTTATATAAGTTTCCAGAATGATGAGTAAAAGGTATAGTTTTTGAATCAAGAAGCAATTTATCATTTTTTATATTCCAAAATTCTGTTTTTGTTGAACCCTCACCCCACCAACCTATGGAATGTCTCCCAACATTTAATGTCATATAAGATGTACCCTAAAATTCTGTCTAATTATCTTTAGTGTATCTTTCTATAATTGTTCCACTATTTTCGAGACTGGCTCTTTCAGAAAAAATGGGGTTGATTTTTTCTTCATTATTTTGGATTGTATAAATTGAGGGATAAGAAACTCCATTAAAATTAGTATTTTCTACAGCTGAATTTATAAAAGGTTCTAATTCAATCTCTTTAAGAACTAAATCATAAGAAATACTTTGTGAATTTTTATAATCAGAAACACATTCACCTAAATAAAAACCATTAAGAAAGGAAAATTTTTTAGGGGTGTCCATTTGAATTGTATGAGAATTAGTATAAACTGATACTTTTATTCTTTCTCTACCATCTTCACCAATTGTAATTGATTCAGGCGTTTCAATAATTCCAGTTGTAAAATTATATTGTAAATTATTTTGTAAAAAAATATCCATTGAAAAACTTTCTGATAAATTCGCTGCCTTAGCTATAGCATCAGTTACTTTTATAGAAAGTCCTTTATCTTTTCCACCTTTTATGGATATTATATTATTTTTATAACTGTACTCTAATGTTGGCGTAATTCTGGCGGCAGCATAGTATTTAGTAGGATTGTACTCATAAACATTAGAAACTTTATTAAAAGGAGATATATAATAATAATTTCCTGCATCATCTTTTTTATATGCTATACAGTTATTATCAATACTAATTGAATTTCGCCATGGAAAATTGATTTTATTGGTAAATTGTGCCATATAAGTTATATGATAATTATTCGATTTTGCAGGTATAAAATAAAAACATTCATAAATTTCTTCCTTATAATAATTAGATTCATAATTATTACATCTTATAATTGGAATTATACAAATATTATATTCAGGATATTTCTATTTTAAAAAATTCAAACGACTTTTTAACATTTTTTCTTCTTCGTCTTTATTGCCTAAATTCCAGTTATTATTTATTTTTTCATTAAAAGCAAAATTATCAAATTTTCTATAATTCTAAAATTCATTATTTGGTAAATATAAAAATTCAACATGGAGAGGAGTTTCTTCTAATAATTCAGTAAGAATAGTAGTTGCCCATAAATAGAGTAGATTTTCCCATAACTAAGTAATTTCATTTATCATATTAGAAAAAACTTGTTGATAATTATTATCTTGCTTGAATAGCATATTGTTAATAAGAGTTGTAATTGCACCTATAACCCAAAAATTCCTATTTAAATCTGCTATTTCAACTCGTCTTGTATTTTTTGGCATTAAGAGTGATATAAAAGGGTACTCATCTGTTATATTATTTGTTTTTTGAATATGCTTATCATTTAATAATGCTTTAAGTACTTCCGCTGAATTACCGATAATTGACTTAAAATTATCATTACTTAAATTAGTCATTGGTTTTACTACATTGTTTAAGTCTGTAAAAGAATTACCAGCGTCAGCTTTTTTGAAAATTTCTTCTGTTCCACCAGAGGATTTTATTAAATTATCTTTTGATAATTTTAATATTTCAATAGCAAGATTAACAACTGATTCATTCCATGGTTTATTAGTGAGATTATTGTTCTAAATTTGTTCAATTATATTATCAATTTGTTCATCATCTAAATCTATATTTCTTTGAATATTTCCTAATGGTGAATTATTTGCGGCTTTTTCAAAAGGAATATGTTGCTAAAAATATGATAAAAATTCTTTATCGAAGTCAATATTAGGAAATTTGTTTCTTTTTTTATATTCATCTGCAAGATTTTTTATTAAATTTGGAAATATACTACTTGTTTGTTTTAGTTGCTCAAAAAAAGTTTGTATAGTCATTTAACCATCTCTTAATAATTATATCCATTATGTGGATAAATGTCAAAATTAAAAGGTATTTTTCCATTATCCATTATTGAAGCTTCTCTACCATATGGTTTTACCTAAGTTTTAACTTGCTATTTTAATCTATTATATTCTTGTTCATTATCATATTTCGTTTTTGTATTTGACTCGTTTGAATTATAATTATATATATATTTATGTTCATAATGAACTTCACCATTAGCATTAAAATAATAGTGCCATTGTTGATTCAAAAAGGCTGGAATTAGTTGTATTTCACTATTCATTATTGCAGTTTTAATTGTATTGTTATTATCAGTCTTACTTACAATATCATATAATGTATTAAAATCTTTATATAATTTAGTGTAATCTGATGTATTATAATCTTCATTATCTTTATCTGGCATTGGATAGCCTATTAAAAAGAATGGTATTATATATTTTTTTATTGAACTATTATTTAATTGTAAAGTTGTAGAAATATGAGCCTTAACTACATTATTTTTTATCATGTTTTTTATTATATTGATTACATCTTCATTATTTTTATCATATGTTAATACATCGTCTGATATATTAGTCAAAACTTTTATATTATTTATGGAGTCATAAGGTTTAAAACTTGGCAAAGCACCAAAAATACAATTGGTTTTTACTACCGATATAATCCAATTATCTTTCGTTATAGGTTTTTCTGTAGCATAAATTTCAAATAATGTGTAATCCCAAGACTATCTTGCTCTTTTAATCGATGCATTATCTTCATCAGAAGGTAATGATAATATTCCATTATCATTATTTTTTTGTGGTACAAGTATTGATGAAACAATACCATCTGTAATATTTCCTGCTTTGGGTAGATAATTATACCCAATATAATTTGAATAATCTATTCCTTTTTCTAAAAAAGGAGCAGTAATCTAAGCATAAGAATAGACTTGTTCTCTATAACTATTTAAGAAATTATTAGAACTATTTGAACTTATAATATTATTATCTGATAAACTAACATCTAATATTTTATCTGGAATTGTAGTGCCATTTGGTACTATTTCAACACCATCAACATAGTATTTATGTAAATTTGTTTTTTCACTTTGATGGTATAAATCACTATCATGAGTAACAATATTTATTTGTATTGACTCCTTATCTTTATCTATATCAGCTATTTGTTTAAACTAATTTTCGTCATAATTATTTATTTTACTTATATTATTCCAAGCCTAATTATTTTTAATAGGCATTAAATTTATTTCTTTTGTTTTAAAAGTATAATTTTTTTGATTACTTCTTTTTGTTTCAGAAACTAATTCTCCTAAATAATAACCTTTTGTTATTTTTATTTCTTTACCTAAAATATGCTGATTAGCTTCTGGTTGTTTTATAATTGAAACAGTTTCTATATCTAACGTTCCATCTGTTTCATTTTTATTTAACTCATATAGAATTATTGGCATGGGGTTTTCTTCTGAATCGGGGTCACTTTCTATTTCTAAATTTCTCGCAACATCTTCTATTAACATAGAAAATCTATTTAATCTTACATTCATTCCATTTATTTCTTTTCCTGATAAAGAAGCACTTACACTATTATTATCAAAAATTGTTCTTAAAATAGTTCTATATGTTTTAGGTTCGTATTCAGTTTTTTCTTCCAAGTCAGAAAAAGGATATACATAATATCTTTTATTATCAATTTCATCACTTATAGCTCCTATATATTGTTTATAAAATGATGCAACAATTAGTATTCCATAGTCATTATTTATAACAGTTATTCCAGGGTTACTATTCCCACCGCTTTCTGACTTTATTGAACCATCTTCGTTTAATTCTATATCGTTATGTTCATTTATAAGTTTTTGTATACGTATAGTATCTTTTATATTGATTTCTTTATCATTGTTGGCATCTCCGACTATAAAATCGTTTAAATTGTTTGTTGGGTCTATCTTATAATATTGCTCTATAGTATTATTTTTTATTAACTCTGAATATAATTGTCCTGTAAAATCTACCTCATCACCATTGATATATTTTTGCATACGTATTAAATCTTGTACAGTTATTGATTTATCTAAATTAGCATCATAACTTCTATAATCTGGTTTTTTTGTAGTGTCACTCTCTTGATTTATTTTAAAACTCTACATACCCCACTTGTCACTATTTCTATCATAGTAAATTACACCGGGATAATATTCAACACTATAATAATTATGTTCATAATTATGACATCTAATAAAAGGTATTATACATAAATTACTTTTAGGATAGCTGTCTTTTAAGTAACTAAATAATTTTATATTATTCTTCAAAATTTTTGAATAAGTAGCATTAGTAGAATCAGTAGTAATCAGTTCACCCTTTATACCCTCACCAAAATCATAAAGAGTTCCTTTAAAACTATTCCCATCAAAATCCACATCATTATAATAAGCATTATCATATTTATAATTATGCATATTAGCATTTTGAGGATAAGGAACAACCTCACAATGTACATCAGTATATTTTTCTTCTTCTTTATAAGTATTTAATGCAGTTAATACCCATAAAAACAAAACATTTTCCCAAAGTTGAAAAATTTCATTTAACATTTTATTTAGTATATTTACTAAAGGTGAATCATCTTCAAATAAATAAGCACAAATTGCCGCAATAGATTGTCCAATTACCCAAAAATTTCTATCTAAATCTTCAACTTTAACTTGACGAGTATACATAGGCATTAACAATCTTAAATAATCATTTGTAGAATTTGTATACTATAATTGTCCAGAATTTTTTGCATCTGTTGAAATTAAATCACTATTTCTTACATCAGTATATTTTTGTCCTTGAATATTATAAGATGGTCTTACATAGTATTGGCTAAAATCTCTTCCTGCATCTGCTGATATTACATCTGTAATTCTAAATGCAGCTTGTCCATTATTTTTTATTCGTGCATTAGGTCTTTGAACGGGTGAGATATTTTCATTAAATCCCTAATTTTCTAAAGATTTGATAGTTGATAAATCAAAATCTGCAAGTAAATTTGCCATTAAATAGCTAACAGATTCATTCCAAAATGGTGCATTATAAGTTGTGCCGCTGGGTGTACTTAAATCTATCTAACCTTTATAATTATTTAAAAGAGTTTTGAATCTGCTATCAGGTAAATCTATGTTGTTATTAAGATAAGCAAAAATAGTGTTGTTATTACTTCCTGCAAAATTTTGTTGACTAATAAGAGGTAATCCTAAGAATCCTGACTAATTTTCATTAGCAAGATAATTCACCATTAGTTCCCATAATTTTATAGGGTTTTTTACTGTATCTTCTAAACCTTCATAAGTAGATAAAAAACTAACTGCCTCTTCCATTGATATAGGAGTTGCGCCACTAATTATAGGCACAATTTGTGTCATTGCGCTTTTAAAAGCATTTAATTCAGCTTGTGTGTAAGTTGCCAAAATTTTCTCCCTCCTATTTATTTTAAATAATTATTTTAAATAATATTAAAATATCTATATAATATTTAATTTTTTATATAAATAATATTTATTTTTATGTAATAATATATTGTTATAATAATATTTTTATAATATATATATTATAAGTTATTTTAGTTCCTATATTAACACTCGTAATTACTACGTAATTACTCATGTTAATATAGGAATATTTAATAATGCTAACGCATTATTAAATAACTATCTTTTATTTTTCTTAACTATAATAATAATGATATAAATAATAATATAAATTATATAATAATTATATATTATATAATAATTATATATTATATAATTTTCTTTCTCTATATATTATTATAACATATATTATTATATAAATCAAATATTTGACTTATTATTAAAAATATATTATAATATATATAGAGGTGATGATATGAATAATATGCATGATATAAATAATAAATTATTACACTATTTATTAAATATGGATTATAAAGTATCTTCTCAAAATATAGATATACAAACTAATATTTTAATAAATAAAGTTATAAATAATTTTATTAAACAAGAATCTACTTTATTTAAAAATAAAACATATATTTTTTTTAATAATGATGATATATTATCTATAATAGAATATCATATATTGTGTAGTATAAGAAGTATATCTGATTTTGATTTTATTATATATAATAAACCTCAAAAAATAAAAAATTATTTTTCTAAAAAAGAAAAATATATAAAATATAAACAATTATTAGCTTTAAATAAAGATAAAACTCTTATTATAGAGTCCTCTAATAATCCTATTTATAAAGTATTAAATGATAATAAAATATCTAATTCTATTATTTATAATTATAAAATAAAAACAATATATAATAAATTTGACACTTATAACTTATTTAATAATTATCCTACTCCAGATGAAATATTTATTATGTCATTGTTCTTTAAAATAGGTTATCAAGACCCAATAATTAAATTTTCTAATACAATAATAGAACATTTTAATAATTGGTGTAATAATCCCTTAAAATATAATTTAGACTTAAAAAATATTATAGATGAAAATAAACCTCCTATTTATGTTATTTATCTATCTAATGATAATATTAAAGATTCTAAAAATCTTAATCAAATGGAAAATGAAAATGTAATATCTTTATATTTTTATAAAGATAAACCAGAAATATTAGAAGATAAATTATTTAATTGGTTAATACTAAGAAGAACAAATATTCCATCTGAAAATTATGGTAATCTTAATAATATATCATTATTAAAAGATTTTCAAGATGATAATTATAATATAAAATTCATAGGTTTTGAAGATATATGTAAAAAAGAAAATAAAACAGAATTAGAAATAATAAATAATATTTGTGGAGGATAATAAATGAAAATTTTCATAGTTAATGGGAAAGGCGGCTCTGGAAAAACTACCTTTGAAAACTACATAAAAAAGCTTTGTAGCAAAAATGACTTGGAATGTGAAGTAATATCAATAATTGATTATGTAAAAGAAATAGCCTCTCTTTGTAAATGGAATGGTTCAAAAACCAATAAAGATAGAAAATTTCTTTGTGACTTAAAAAAACTATTAACTGATTATAATTCTTTACCTTTACAAATAGTTCTTGATGAAGTAAAAATCTTTGTTGATGAATGTTATGATGTTCTTTTTATTGATATGAGAGAAAAAGAAGATATTGATAATTTCAAAAAATATTATAATGCTAAGACAATTTTGGTAGATAATAGCAGGACGAGAAATAACAATTATGGCAATTCAGCAGATGATGAAGTATATAATTATGAATATGATATAATTATACACAATGATTCTACTATTAAAGATTTACAAGTAGAAGCCTCAATTTTTTATAATAGTTATATATTAGGTGATTTAAATGATGACTAAAGAAAAAATAGAAAGTGATAATTATGCTACTGACCCCATAATAGTTAATAATCTTTTAGTCGTTTTGCCAGAAATTAGAAAATGTAAAAAAGCTTTAGAGCCTTGTGCAGGCGGCGGCTTTATATCTGATAGATTATTTTAGCTTACAAAAATACCGATTGATAGTTATGACATAACACCAAAAAGACAAGATATTATAAAACAAGATTATATGGAATTAAATTGTAAAGATACTTATGACTTAATAATAACTCAATTCCCTATAAAAAGTTATAATATTAAATATAATATTGGTTTTTCAGAAATGTTAATAAAAGCATTACAAGATGTAAAATGCAATGGTTATGTTTGCAGCTTTTAGAAACTTGCACAATTAGAATCTAAAAAACGATATGATTAGATTTATAGCAAATATAAGCCGCAAAACATTTATATGTATGCTAACAGATTAAAGCATTATCGCAATGGTAATATAAATGATATAATAAATTCCAATTGTGCTTATTGTTGGGCTATTTTTTACAAGGACGAAAATGGCAAATTCTCCCAGTAGACATTTTTTGATTGGATATATTAAGATCAAAAGTGTAAAACTTTTGACTTTTTTTCTTTTTTATGATATAATAGAATAGAAGAAAAAATAAGGGGGTATTTGATGGACAATTACGATATAAATTCAATAGAAAGTTTATCTTTCAAAGAGGGAGTTCGGCAAAGAATACAAATGTATTTAGGTAGTTCAACCACGGAAGGACTTTGGCAAGGATTAAAAGAAATAATTAACAATTCAACAGATGAATCTCATGCTGGTTTTGGAAAAAAAATCATTATAACTGTTGATGAACAAAATCAAAAATTTAGTGTAAGAGATTTTGGACGTTCTGTTCCTTTTGGTTTTAGAGAAGATGGTGAAAATGTTTTAGTGTCAATCTTTTCAAAACCTCATACTGGTGGGAAATTTAATCATAAGGCTTATGCTCAATCAGTGGGAACAAATGGAATAGGTTCAAGTGCTACTTGTTTATCAGCCTCATTCTTCATAGTAAAAAGTTATCGTGATGGCATTGTTGCAATAGCAAAATTTGAAGAGGGTGATAATACTTCATACGAAGAAAAAGAAACAAAAGAGCCAAATGGAACACTCATAACTTATAGCCCCTCAAAAGAGGTTTTTAAAGATGCAGAAAAACCATTAACTTATAAAAGAATTTGTGAAGAAGTAGAAAATATTTCATATTTAAATAGTGGCGTTCAATTTGAAGTTATCAATTCTAATAATTCACAAACTAAAACCTTTTATTCAGAAAACGGAATTGCTGATTTTATTGTAAATAAAATAAAAAAGCCTTTATTAAGTAAACCTATTATGACTACCAAATCTGATGGAACAGATGAAGTTGAAGTTGCTTTAATTTGGACGGAAGAAAAGGAACAATCTTTTTGCTTTGTTAACGGTGGTTTTTGTAATGAGGGTGGCGCACCCATTACTGGGATCAAAACAAGTATAACTAATACATTAAAACGGCTTATTGATAAAAATATAGAACCTGAAATTTTTAGAAAAGGATTATGTTATGTTGTAAATTGTAAAGTAGCTAATCCAAGTTTTGAGGGGCAGACAAAAAATCGTATAAATAATACAAATTTAAGAACATTAGCAAGTCAAGCTACAAAAGAATGTTTGGAACAATTTAGCTATACAGCTGAATTTGAAACTATAGCTAATATTATTAGACGCTTTCAAAGAGCTGAAAAAGCGGCAGATAAAGCAAGAGAAGCTGAACTTGCTCAAAATAAAGAAATTGATAATGCTTCAAGGAAGAAAGTTTTGTTGGCTACAAAATTAGTTGATTGTCGTTATCATAATGAAAAAAGTCAATTGATGATTTGTGAGGGTAAGTCTGCTAAAGGTGCATTAGTAAAAGCTCGTAATAGTGATACAACGGCTTGTTTTGATTTAAGAGGAAAATTGATTAACACTCTTAAAAATAATGATGAAAAAATTGTGAAGAATGAAGAAATTACTCAACTTCATATTGCTTTAGGCTGTGGAATAGGTGAAAGATTTAATATAAATAAATTGAGATACGGTAAAATAGTTATAATGTGTGATATGGATAAAGATGGCTATGCAATAGCTTGCTTAATTTTAACATTTTTTTATACTTTTTATCCACAACTTTTAAAAGCTGGAAAAATATATTGGGGTGTAACACCATTATTTAAGGTAGTATCAAAAGGAAAAACCTATTTTGCTTATAATGATGAAGAATTTAAAAAATTGCCAAAAGGTGATGTTACAAGATTTAAGGGATTAGGTGAATCTCAACCATCAGATTTCAGACAAACTATATTTTCTGAAAATGCTCGTATGGTTCAAATGACAATGGAAGATGGTAATGCCGCAGCGGAATATTTTGATATTCTGCTTGGAACAAACATTGAGGAAAGAAGAAAATATGTATTTGCTAATGCAGACTTTGATAATTTGGAGGACTAATAAATGGCAGAAATTCAATTTGATAAAGATAAAATAGAAGTTAGTGAAGCATTACAATCTTTTTATGTTCCTTATGCTTCTTATGTAATTCAAACACGTGCATTACCCGATGCAAGAGATGGTTTAAAAACTGGTGCGCGTTTTATTCTTTTTAGTCAATATAAGGATAAACTAACTTATAAAGATAAAAGAAGAAAAGCTGTTTCAACTGTAAATGCCGCAATGCGTTTTAGTGTTCATGGTGATAGTTCTATTTTAGGGACAGCTGTTAGAATGTCACAAAATTTTTCTTTGCGTTATCCAGTTATATCAGTACAAGGTAATAATGGCTCTGTATTATCAGGTGATGATTATTCTCAATCTCGTTATCTTGAAATGCAAGGAAACAAAATTGCCTATGACATGACGCATTTATTGGATAAAGAAACAATTGATGATTGGAAACTTAATTATACGGGAGAAGAATTGTATCCAACAGTTCTCCCATCTAAATTTCCATACGCTCTTGTAAATGGTTCATATGGGATAGGAGTTGCTTGTTCTTCAAGTTTGCCGCCACATAATTTGAATGATGTATGTGATGCTGTAATTAAACTGATAAAAAATCCTGATATAGATTTTGAAGAAATTTATTGTCCTATAGATTTTCCAACTGGTGGTACAATAATAAATGAAAATGAAGTTAAAGAATCATTAAAAAATGGTAATGGTAAAGCGGCATTAGTAAGAGCAACAATTGATTATAATGGTGATAAAAATGAATTGATAGTAAGAGAAATTCCTTATATGACTTTTACTAATACTATTGTTGCTTCTATAGCTAAGGCAATTGATGAAGAACTCATAACTGGAATTGACAATGTTATTGACGGTACAGATTTTGAGGGTTGTAAAATTTATATTCAATTATCAAAAGGTGTGAATGTTAATAGAGTTACTAAAATGCTTTATAAACATACAGCTCTACAAAGCTTTTATCCTATAAATATGAATATGCTTGAAAATGGAAAAAATCCAAAATTATTTACTTGGAAAGAAGCCATGCAAACTTATGTTGATTTCCTTAGAGAAATTAGTGTTAAAGCTTATAATTATGATTTAAAAATTTTATTAGAAAGACTTCACATACTCGAAGGACTAATTACTGTTTATGATAATTTAAATGATATTATAAAAATTATTCGTTATTCTGATTCTATAACATTGGCAAGAGAAACTTTAATGAAAAAATATAGTTTTTCTGAAAGTCAAGTTGATTATATATTAAAATTAAGATTATCAAGTTTATCACATTTAGAGGTTGATAAAATTAAAAAAGAGGCAGAAGAAAAAACTACAAAAGCTAATAGTATTAAAAAAATACTATCGAGTGAAGAAAATATAAAACAAGCCATGATTCAAGACGTTATTAACATTAAAAATGAATATGGTGATAGTCGGCGCACAAAAAATATAAGTCTTGATTTTACTTCTGAAAATGAAGATTCAGAGTCAATTGAAAAAAAAGAGCTTTTAATTAACTATACTAATTTTAATAACATTTATACTACTGAATCTAATACTTTAATTCGTTCGCGCCGTGGTGCAAAAGGCACAAAAATAAAAAGTGAAGCTAATGAGTTTATAGTTCAAACATTAAGAGATAATAATTATAGTTCATTGCTTGCTTTCTCTAATAAAGGAATAATGAGTGTTGTCTCAACAGATGATTTACCATTAAATACAAAAGTTAATGCTAATCAAATTTTTAATTTTTCGGCACAAGAAAAACTTACAGCATTAACTACTATTCAAAACAAAAATGCTTTTAAATATTTGATTTTCATTACAAAGAATGGTATAATAAAAAAGTCAGATGTATCAGAATATAATATTAGAAAAGGAAAAAGTTTAAGAGCTATTAACTTAAAAGAGAATGATGAAGTTATAAAGGTTTTATTTATAAATGATGAGGATTTAACTATTTTAACTAATAATGGCAATTTTCTTAGAGTAAAAACAACTGAAATCAATAGTATTGGTCGTATATCAATGGGAGTTAAAGGAATAAATCTTAATGATGATGACTATGTTATTAAAGCTTACGCCGTTCCCAATAATAGTAATTATTTAATAACTATCAGTGAGCAAGGAATAATAAAAAAGAGTTCAATTACTGATTTACCAGTAGCAAATCGAGGAACAAAAGGTAAGAAAATTTCAGAAGTAAAAGAAAATGATAAAATTGTTGATTATTTGATTTTGGAAAAAGACTATGATATAATAATATCAGTGAATAAAAAAGCAATAAAAATCAGCACAAATGAATTAAGATTACTTTCTCGCACTGCAATGGGCGTAAAAGGTGTTGATTTAAAAGAAAATGAAAAGGTCATAGGTTTAGTTATGGAAAATAACAGTTAAGGAGGAACTATGATTATTAAAGAAGATGAAAAATATATTAAAAGTTATTATATTAAAAGTTATAATGATAAAATTGAAATAATAAAGGAAAATAAAGAATTTTTTATAAAGTCACTTAACTCTTATTTGGATAGCATTTATAATTTAGTAGATAATTATTTTGATGAAAATGGTAATTTAAAAGAGGGTTTAACACCTGATATAAAAATAGAAACTTTTATTAAAGGTTTTAAAGATGAAGCTCAAAAGTTTGAAAAAGTTAGACGCAAGTTAATAGATAATGACTTTAATTTGTCACTCTTTGAAGTCAACCTAATAGTAGCTTCTCTAATCTTTATTATGGGAGTTTTGGAAAAAGACATTGATAATTTTACTAAACGTTTAGAAGAGGTAAAAGACTTTATTAAAAAATTATCAGAAAGTTCAAAATGAGTATTTGACTTTATCATTAAATAGTGATATAATATAAATATAGAAAAAAATAAAACATAAGACCAGTTATCTTTTGTTTTATTAAAATATATAAAAAATAAAATTATACAGGAGTGGATTTTTAATGAGTGAAAATAGTCGTAAAGTGTTGAATTATCTTAAAGAAGCTGGTGCAGGAACAAAGTTTACAATCAAGGAACTTCAGAAAGCTCTCGGCATTGAAAAGCCCATAGCTATAGTAGGTTCTTTGAGAAGTCTTGAAGGCAAAGGCTATGCAGTAAGATTTACTGAGGCTGATGCAGATGGTAATGAAATTAAGTATTTTGCTTTGACTGATGAGGGTGTAAATTATAATCCTGATGCAGAGTAATTACTAAACTAAATTTTGAGTTAAATAGGCAAGTTTAACTTGCCTATTCTTAACTCTTTTAATTTTGATTTTAAATTTTTGGAGGAATTTTGCTTATGTTAGATGTAAAAAAAGATGAGTGTCACAATGAAATAATTATAAACGGATTGTTAAATGAGCTTGATATAGTAGAGTCTACTACAAGAGATGGTAAACCATATGTTCATGGTACAGCGAAGATTCAGGTAGACCAAGAAATTGACGGAAAAGTAGTTGAAAGCGAAATTCCAGTAAAAATGATAGCTTTTAGATATAAGAATGATAATACTCTTAATCCCAGATATGACAGAATTTTGGGATATAAGGATATTTTTACCTCTGTAAGAGCCGCGGACGATGCTAAAAGTGCGTCATATGTTAGTGTAATAGCTAAGGTAAGAGAAAATAATTGGTACAGTGATAGAATCAATGATGTAATCTCTTCTACTCAATTCTTAGCATCTTTTTTGAATAAGAAAAGACCTGAAGAGGAAGAACTTGCAGTTTTTAAAATTCAAGGTGTAGTTGCTAAAATGATTGATGAAGTTGACAAGAATGGTGAAGAAACTGGACGTATGAAAATTTCTTTAGTCGTTGTTGGCTGGGGTGGTACGCCTAATGTTGTTGAGTTAATAGCAGAGGGTTCAAGAAAAACGTTTTTTGAAAATAACTGGAATCAGGGCGACACTGTTATAGCAACTGGTAGAGTAATTTATTCTTACAAGGTTGTTGAATGGGAAGAAGAGCAAGGTTTTGGTGAACCTATAAAAAGACATAAAACGGAATCAAGACGTGAACTCTATATTACGGGTGGTTCACCCTGCGGCGCAGATGAAGCACTTAGCTATGATGCAGATTCTATAAAGCTTTTGCTTAAAGATAGAACTAAGAAAATAGAAGAGATTCGTGAAATGGGTAAAAATAAAAATAAGCCCTCTACTACAAATCGTCCAAGTACCACTTTTGATGATTTTTAATGTAATAAGCCGCCTTTGTGCGGTTTATTATAATAAAATATCTATTATAGGAGGAACATTAAATGGCTATAGATTTACTTACTCTTGAACCACAAAAGATTAGTAAAGATTTAAAAGGAAAATTTTGTCTTGTATATGGAAATGTAAAAACGGGGAAAACTACACTTGCAAGTTAGATAGATAAGGGTTTAATCTGTAGTTTTGAGCAGGGTACAAATGCTTTACATAATGTATTAGTACAGCCTATAGTTAAATGGCAGGATTGGAAAAAAGTAGTACGCCAATTAGTTTAGAATAAAGATAAGTTAGATAGCAAAATTCGTATTATCACAATTGATACAGTAGATGAAGCTTATAAGCTTTGTGAAAAATTCGTTTGTGAACAAAATGGAATTGAAGCTATAAAAGATATACCTTTTGGTGGCGGCTATAAATTATTAGATGATGAATTTTCTTCTACCTTTAGAGAATTGGCTTTTTCTGGCTATGGACTATTCTTTATTTCTCATGCAAAAGAAAAAACACTTGTTAATGATAAAGGACAAGAATATGTACAAATAGCTCCAGCATTGCCTGAACGACCTTTGGGCATAATCAATAAACTTGTTGATATAATAGCTTATTTAAGACAAGTAGAAATACAAGAAGGAGAAGGAACTGTTCAGAAACGTTATTTATATTTTAGGGGAGATAGTCGTTTCCAAGCTGGTTCTCGATTTGCATATATAGAGCCAAGAGTTGAATTATCTTATGATAATCTTATCAATGCAATTTACAATGCTATTGATGAAGAGATTAAACATAAGGGCGGCGGTGAAGGAACAAATGAGTCTAATCCATATTATCAATTAAATTATGAAGATTTAATGGAAGACGCCGCTATAGTTTGGAATAAAATATATGAAAAAGGACAAATAGAAAAGGCACAAGCAATTTTGGAAAAGGAATTTGGTAAAAAGATTAAATTTTCAGAAATTCCTAAAAATGAGGTTGAAGCCATTAACCGAGTTCTCGGCGAGATAAAGGAATTACTTTAAGGAGAGAGGGGAACTCCCCTCTCTTATTTTTTAGGAGTGTGAATAATGAGTAAATTCAAAATAGTTGATTCTTGTATTTTATTAGATTATCCACAAATTCTGTCTAAAGAACCTGACCTTATTATAGCGGGAGATGTTCTTAAAGAATTAGATGGCTTAAAACTTAATCAAAATCCAGAAATTGCTTTTAAGGCGCGGAGAGCGGCAATAGCTATATCAAGAAATTTAACTAATATAATTTTTAATCTTTCTCTTGATAATGAAAATAAGAAAGTTGATGATAAGTTAATTGAATTAACTAAAAGCTATGCGGGTGAACTTATAACAAATGATGTTTACTTGAAAGTTAAGGCTACTGCTAATAATATAAGAACTTCTGGATATGGTAATGATGAAGTTTATACAGGTGTTCTTTATTGGGACGTTTTAGATATGTATTCTAATAGCTTACAAGAATTATTAGAAAACAATGTTTTGCCGCCTTAGTTTTCAATGGTTGAGAATCAATATTTAATTGTTAAAGACCCAGATGGTGAAGTTATTAAAATTTATGTTTACAGAAAAGGAAAATTAGAAGAAGTTGGATTTGGTTCTATTAGAAATAAATGGATTACAAAAATTACACCCAAAAATCCAGAACAAAGATGCTTATTTGATGCCCTTCATAATCCTAATGTAACAATTCTTTACGCTGGCGGCGCACAAGGAGTGGGAAAATCTTTTTTAGTTAATAATTTAGCTTTAGAATCGTTATATAATGATGAAATAAATAAAATTGTTTATATACCTAATAATAACTATGTAAAAAATTCTATGGAATTAGGGTTCTTGCCTGGTACAAGTTTTGAAAAAATTACACCAATGATTGGAACTTTAGTTGATTTAATTGGAATTGATGAAGTTGTACGACTAATGCAAGATGGGCGTTTAGAAATTGTGCCTATTGCTTATATGAGAGGAAGAAATTTTGATAATTCAATTATTTTAGTTAATGAAGCATAGAATTTGGACGAAAATCATGTTAAACTTTTAATAGGTAGAGTTGGAAAAAATTCAAGAATATTCTTTGATGGAAGTTTATAGCAAATAGATTCAGATATATTTAAGAATAGAAATGGTCTAAGGAGTATTTTATAGTTAGCTAATTCTCCTTATGCTGAAAATTTTGCCACAGTTAGACTTACAAAAGTAGAGAGGTCTAAAACAGCACAAATAGCTGATTATTTAGATGAGTTGTCTGGTAATTGATTTTTTTAAGAGTAGGTTTGCCTACTCTTTTTATTTTGATATTTTGACTTTTTATGAAAATTGTGGTATAATAAAATAAAAAGTGGTGATGTAGTTGAATGAATTATAGGAGCGATTAAGTTATAATATAAATGTTGCATCTTTTATTTTAGGTTTATTAAACTATTAGGAAAATTTAACTTAGAGTGATAAAGATGAAATACTACAAAATTCTTAGAAAGCGGCAGATATTATTTCTGATAGAATTGAAAATCATTTAATAAATCAAGATGAAAAGATTGATAGAATAGAAGAAAAGATTGATGAAATTCTAAAAATATTGTAGTAGTAATATTAGATTTTTAACAAAATATTTTTACTTAAAGTTAGAGGTCATTGATGGAGGGGATTATATGCCAACAATTGATGAATTTATAAATGATTGTGCCATTGGCGGCATAGAACATATAGAGGTTGTACCTGATTCAGAATTGAATGATATTGATAAATATACAAGTGCTGATGAGGTATTAAAAGTTGAATAGATTAGCTCTTCTGTTTTTAGAAAATTTTATGATGAGCTTATGAAATCAAATGTTGCCTTCTTCTTAAAAGGAGTAGGAGGGATAAATGTGATATTAAAAGGAAAGCTTATAGATAATATTTTGAATAGTATGAATAAAGAAGAAGCTAAAAAGTTTCTTTAGGATTTAAGTGATGGCGAAGTTTAGTTAGAGCCAGACGGAGAAGGTGTTGTTACAATACCTATAAGTAATGATTTATTTGTAGAAAATGCTATAATGTTAGTAGATGCTAATGGTAATAGTAATTCTGATAATACTTTAGATGTTGTAAGTAATGACATAGAAATCCCCTTAAATGGTGGAATGAGAGTTTATAGTACTGAAAGTGTTAGAGATGAAATTGTTGCTTGTTAGGTTTTGTGTATTAGTGCAAACTCATTGGCATTAAAAGATGGGGATAAGTATAAAGAGGACTCATTATATGGTAAGTTAGAAAAAAAGATTTAGGTATTAAAAGGTGATAAGCCTACTATAGAGGGGATTAAGATTCCATGGTTATATACTGCTATTGTGCCTATGAATGATAGTGGTGATGGTGGTAAATGTAGTCATTAGATTCCTTATTCTTCGACAAGTTTCTCCTCCTCAGATGGATATTTTTACTTTAATTATATAAATTTACATGATTAGGCTTTAGTTGAAGAAAAAAATTATTATTATTATAAATGCTATGCAGATAACAAAAAAATATCTGATATATTAACAAATCAAGTAAAAACAAATAATGCTTTTATAAAAACAAGGTCAAGTTCATATTCAACATTTTCTAGTAGTTTATTTTATTAGAATTGGGCTTTTGGTGGATATACTAATATTCATAAAGATAGTACTGAACTTGATTCTTATGCATCATATAATAAAGCTGCACCACAATTAGATGTAGTCTTTGAAGAGTTGCCTTATATAATAGGTTTAGTTGTTTGGGTTGAAAAGGTTGTGCCTAATGGTGAAAAGGCAAATTATATAGAAGGTTTTATGACTCCTGTCGCTTTTGATAAAAATGGAAAAATCATAGAACCTCTTGACCCAGGTGAAGAAGATTGGGATTGGCAACAGCGTTCAGATAATGCAGAACCATTAAAAGGAAAAATGTTAGCGGGAATAGTATTAGAAATGTCGCCAGCAGAAGTAGAATATTATTTAACTCAAACTACAAAAATAGTTCCAAAAAGTTGGTTATCAGAAGCCATAGGTGAATAAAAATGTATGTTACAGCTTGTCATATAACTAATAACTATTCTTTAAAAAGTGATGAATCGGTAAATTATAATAATTGTAAAAATTTTTTAGATAATTGTTTTTATGTAACTCATGTGAATTTTACTAATGACCCTTAGAATTATATAATTCAACAAAAAGTAGATATGATATCTCCACAAATAAATCGTGAAAATGATGAGATAGATTATCAAGATTATAATTCTCTTGTTTTTTCAGACACTTCTGGTATTGAAATACCAGAAGAAGATATAGGTAAATTGTATGTAGATAATTTTGGAATATTAAGAAAAATTTATTTTAATAAAACAACTCAACACATAGTTATAACAGGCTTCCCATTATGGTTTTTTAAGGTACAAAAATATCCAATGCGAACAGGATATTTTCATGAAAATAAATTCTATAATTCTTAGGATTTCACTACAGAATTAACACTTACAGATTCTGATATAAATTCATTATTTTTTGATTTAATAGAAAATAAATATTATAAATGTCAAAAAAATGGTGATTCATATTCGTTCACATTAAGGGGTGAATAAAAATGGCAAAATATACTTATAAACAATTTATAGAAGCTCACAAAGGAAAAGCTTTAGATTATGATGGTGTTGCAGGTTGTCAATGTGTTGATTTAGCAAAATATTATCTAAATGAAGTGTTTGGCTTACAACCTGGAGCTTGGGGTGATGCTCATGACTATTACGACAATTTTAATAATGTTCCTTAGCTAAAAGAAAACTTTACAAGAATTGCCAATACACCTGATTTTGTGCCGTAGAAAGGAGATATAATGGTATGGTCAAGTTCCTTATCTAAAGGCGGTTGGGGTCATATAGCCATTTGTTCAGGCGAAGGAGACACAACTTGGTTTAATTCTTGGGATTGTAATTGGACTGGGAATCATGACCCAGCTACAAAAATTAAACACAATTATAATCATGTTTTAGGTGTTTTAAGACCTAAAGACCAAAGTAGAATTAAAATATCAACTAAAGAGAAATCAACAAACAAAAATTCATCAAGTCCTTATAAAATTCTTGACATAAGTGAATGGCAAACCACTGTAGATTACGCCGCAGTAGCTAAAGAAATTGATGGAGCTATTATAAGAATTGGTTATAGAGGTTGGGGAACGGCAGGAACTTTATGTAAAGATAACAAGTTTGATTCTCATATTAAAGGTTTAGTAGATAATAAAATTCCTTATGGATTTTATTTTCTTTCGTAGGCTAAAAATGCTACAGAGGGAGAAGAAGAAGCAAAATATGCTTATAACTTAATAAAATCTTATAAGCCCTCTTTACCAATTTATATTGATGTAGAAGAAAGTACCGAAGGTAGTGGTAATGGAAGAGCTGATAAAATTTCTAAAAGTGATAGAACAAAAGTCGCAGTTGCTTTTTGTAAATATATAGAGAAGAAAGGTTTAAAAGCAGGCGTTTATACAAGTGAATCATGGTTTGATACAAAAATCACATATGCTGATATTAAAAATTATAGTATTTGGGTTGCAAAATATGGAACTAATAATGGCACAGCTCAGACAAAACCAAATATTAGTAATTATGATGGTTGGCAATTTACGTCAGTTTATAAGGTTAAAGGAATTTCAAGCGGCGTTGACATGAGCTATTTTTATAAAGACTTTACAGCGAAAAATAATACTACAACTAAAAAAGAAACTAATACGAAATCTCCTTATACTAAAGGCAAAGTTTATAAATTATTAGTTGATTTAAAGGTTAGAACAGGAGCAGGAACTTCTTATACTTGGAAAGATAGAAGTCAATTAACAGCTGATGGCAAGAAAAATTCTTATAACCAAACTAAAGCGGTATTAAAAACAGGAACTAAAGTTACTGCATTAGAAGTTAAAAAGATTTCTGATAAAGAATATTGGCTACAAATTCCAAGTGGCTGGGTCTGTGCAAGAATAGATGGCGACATTTACATAGAATAACACCTTTATATAAAATTGAGGTGATATAAAATGATTGAAAAACTATTAGGATTAGGCAGCGGTTTTACATTAACGGATTTAGGTTTTATTGCTGCTATTACAACTGTAGTTGTTGAGGTATTAAAACAATGTGTTTCTAAAAAATTCCCGACTCAAATTTTAACACTAATTGTTTCATTACTCTTTAGTTTAGGAATTAGTATTGCTTGTTATGGAATTGTATTAGAAGCTATATTAATAGCAATACTAATGGGCTTTATATCTGCTTATGTGTCAATGAAAGGATTTGATTCATTAAAAGAAATTTTTAATCGGTATTTAACTTATAACTATGATAAAAATTAGGTGGATAAAGAAAATGGCAATCGTCCATTAGGTTAAATTAGGAGCAAAAGATAAAGTTACTTAGTTTTCTTTAGAAGAATATCAGAGTGTTATAGAGGCAGTTAATAATAAAGTTCAAAAAGATGAACATATTTTTCATGGTTTTAAGATTGAATTAAATAAAAATGATAAAGTAGTATCTAACACTGTTCAATTGTATTTACATTTACCTGAAAAGAAAAGAGACCATTATGCTATGCATAATGATACTTATGTAAATAATAAAGAATCTTTAGATTAGCTTGATATAGTTATTTATATCAATGATGAATATGATGAAGAAAATGATGCAGGATTGCAAAGCTTATTAAAAAGTTTATGAGAGAAAATCAAAATATTGATTTTCTCTCTTTTTTTTGTTATAATAATAATAGATAAAAAAATAGGAGGATTTAAAAATGGAAGATAATGAATTTAAATTAAATCTCAAACAAAAGAAAGTAATATAGGCTGATGAACCAAAAATATTATGTTTAGCTTCCGCCGCCAGTGGGAAAACAAGAACGTTAACAGAACGAATAAGATATATAATAACAGAAAAACAAGTTGCTCCAAAAGACATAGTAGCTATAACCTTTACTAATCAAGCAAGTCAGGAAATGTATTCACGATTGGGCGAAGTCGGTGAAGAAGTTTTTATAGGTACACTTCATTCTTATGCTAATAAAATTTGTATTTTAAATGGAATTGACACCAGTGATTTAATAGTTAAAGAACAATATGACAGAATTATTAAAAAAGCATTGTTAATTCCTCGTAGTCGTTTAGGAAAAATAGGTTATCTTTTTGTTGATGAATGTCAAGATTTGGGTGAGCTTGAATTTAAGTTTTTATCTTATCTCATTAAAGATAATGAATATTGGACAGGTGATGAAAGACAAACTATTTATGGATTTAAAGGTAGTTCGGATAAATATTTGTATACTATGTATTATGACAAAACTTATAAAAAGTATTTTTTAAATGAAAATTATCGTAATACACCAGAAATAATTGAATTTGCAGATTCTTTTCTTAATGAGAGAGAAAATTTAAGTCCTCAATCAATTCCTATGAAAACCAAAAATGGCTTTATTTGCCATTGCAGTTTTAATGAAGCTTTGGAGGAATTAGAAGAATCTGGTAATTGGAAAGATTGGTTTATAATAGCAAGAACTAATAAAGAAGTATATTCAATAATGCAAGTATTGAGCAAGAGAAAAGTACCTTATATTACTTTTAAAAGAGGGAATTTAAGTCTAAACCAAATGAAGGCTTTAATGTCAAAAAATGTTGTAAAAGTAATGACAATTCATGCGGCAAAAGGACTGGAAGCCCCAAATGTGATTGTGGTTGGTGCGTTAGTTTATAATTCAGAAGAAAGAAAAATCTCTTATGTAGCGGCGACAAGAGCAGAACAAAATCTTTATTGGTGTCCTGCTTTTAAGAAAACAAATGGAGCTTCTAAAAAGAATGGAAGATTCAAAAAAGCAAAACAAGGAGTGGTAAAATTTTAATGGATTTACATACTATCTATAAAGATGATAATATAAAAATAGAAATTTTTGAACCACTTCATAACTTTTTTTGTAATAAATAGGTTAGGTATTTGGAATTAGTTCGTCCTGCCAGAGAAATTGTATGTGGAGAAGTTTATAAAGATTTAATAAAGAAAAAAGTTATTTGTAAAAATCGTTTAATTTCATCAAATGTTCCTATTTTAATTGAGGGGAGGCTTTGTTTATTAGAAGAGCCTTTTGATGTTTTTGATAAAATATTAGAATTTTTATCTTGTATTGATATTGATAAAAATCATTTAGATGATGTCGCGGCAGAAATTGAAAGTTTTTCTACCGAAACAGAACATTTTTATTGCAAATTTTTCCCAACTCCATTATTCAGAGTGCATGGATATGTAGCTTATAAGGCAGACGATGATAATTTGATAATTTTATTATTTCATATTAAAAAGATGTAATTTAGATAATTTTACAAAGAATCTCACTTTATAATTAGGATTTCGCGTCCCAATACTTAAAAAGGGAGGTTTTAGTTGTGATTTTATTTTAGGAACAATTTTTTACCAAAGACGACACTCTTGACCCAGCTTATTTTGCACGCCGTCCAATAAAAGGTAATTCTATAGATGAAGAACAAATAAAAGAATATGTAAAAGAATTATTAAAAGAAAATCCTGAATTATTTTAGGAAATAAGGGATTAGATAGAACAATTAGATGGTTAGATACAAGATTTAACAGGACAGCAAACTACTTTAGATGATAAAATTACTGAATAGAATAAATAGAATAAAAAGACTTTTGAGTCTTATGAAGCCAGAATTACTGTTTTAGAAAATAAAGAAGATAAAATAACACATAAAGAAATATCTAATACAGATTATCAGGCTTTGCCCGAAAATGAAAAAACAGAAGATATAGTTTATTTTGTAAAAGGTGAAGAATAAATATTTGATTCTCTCTCTTTTTTATGATATAATATAATTATAGAGAGGTGAAAAGAATGGATTTAAGTTTCTTAAAAGCACATTTTATTTTAAAAATTACGTATTTACAGAAAAATGAAGAAGAAAAATTAAAAGTTGTTGATGCACAACGCATAAGAGCCAGTAAAGTAATGTTTAGAAAAAGTTTAGAGGAAGATTTTCATAATAAAAAGAAAAGGCAAATAGAATTTGTTGACAAAGAACCTGAAAATTTCATTTTTAATGTAATATATATTAGAAAAGACGGAAAATATGTTTACATTTTCACAGAAAAATAAAATATTTGATTTTCTAAGAAATCTATGATATAATATATATAGAAAAACAAAAAGGTCGGTGAAAACACCTTACCCTTAAAAGTTAAAAAGATAAATAATAGCCCTTAGTTATGCGGCGAAATCTGGTCGGTTAAGCTACCTTATCCTATTATTAGCCAAAGTTAAAAGGCTATGTAGCTACACAAGTCGGTTAAAACACCTTATCTATTGAAGTTAAAAGTTTGGTTTTCTTGTGGTCTAAATGGAAGGATACCTACATAAAGTAGGTAATGTGGGTTCGACTCCCACCAAGAAAATTAGAAAATTAAAAATAAATATTTGATTTTCTAAAAAATCTATGATATAATATTATTATAGAAAATGCAGGAATGGCGGAATAGGCAGACGCAATGGACTTTAATCTATTCTGTTACTTTAAGTAATACTATTTAAAAAATAGAGAGTGCCTTAGCGGAAACGCTAAGAGTAGAAGTTGGCTAAAACGGCGAAGGCGAATAGAGAACGCCGTGCAAGGTTTTTAACCGTGTGTAGAGAGTATACACCAACTACCTAAGTCATAAGATATGGTAAAGACGTACTCCAGACCACAACATTGTAAAATGGCTATGGTGACATAGAGTGGTACGAAAATCCATTGACTTCGGTCGTGAGGGTTCAAGTCCCTTTTCCTGCACTTAATAAAAAGAGGAAGGTTATGAATGTGGAAATAAAATTTGAGATTATTGAAAAAGAATTAAGACGTATTTGTACACAAATAAACCGTTTTGTAATGTGTATAAAAGAAACATAGAAAAATTGTGATAATAACTATATATCAGAAACAGAATGTGTTGAAGCAAAAGAAAGTTATACAAATAGCTTATTTGAATGGGGAGGCAGACTTGAATCCATTTTAACATTATTAAATACTGGTTCAAAATATAGAGCTATTTGTAAATATGATACGGAGAGTGGTATAAGAGAAATATTTCTCTTAAACGATAACGATAACGATAACGAAAATTGTAATTACTCCATATATAAAAAATAAAGAGGTAGTAACAATGAAAAAGAAAATGACTAAAAAACAATTTTATTTTGGTACTAAAAGAAAACTTCTACAAGATTTGCCGCGACACAAAGTAATTGAAAACAAAAAAAAGAAAGCGAAAAAAGAAGCTTGTCGTAATTGTACACAAGAGGAATATTTAAAAATATTCTATGCTGAATTAGCACAATTGGTGGTGCAGTTGATTTGTAATCAACAGGTTGACGGTTCAAGTCCGTCATTCAGCTTATACGCCTTTAACTCAATAGGATAGAGTAATCGCCTTCTAAGCGGTAAGTTGATGGTTCAAATCCATTAAGGCGTACCAAAACTGAAAATAGAGTAATTTATATCAATAATATGGATATAAAAGAAATATGAGTAGGCGTGGACTCGGCGTTAAGAGTAGTGAGTTTGTGTTCTCACGCATGAATAAAATTAACACGACCAATGGCTGTGAGGTAAATCAGCTTATTCATGTGCTGATATAGTTTAATGAAGAACAATGATTATATCAAATGTGTAGGTTCAAGTCCTACTATCAGTACCATTTGGGGCGCGGGTGTATAGACAAAACAAGTATAAGACTCACTGTAATGCAGGGGAGCAGCTTGGCGAAACTTTGAAAGTAGCGTTTCATAAGTATGTAGATTGTCGCGGATAGGCACGCTGTTAGCTGACAGAGGTTGCGAGTTCGAGGCTCGTGCGCTCCACTAAATAAAAATCATATAATCAATAGTTATAAAGTAAAATAGTTTATTATATGTGGTATCAATGCGGCGAGATGACGCATATTCAACCTATCGAAAATAGGTCGTTTATTCGATAGGTAACGACCAGCAAGGGCAGGACTTGCATACCACATTATCATTTTACAAGGTGTGGTAAGCCTAATTGGTAAGGCAGCGGTTTGCTAAACCGTCAGTAATCAGCTATTGATGTATGAGTTCAAATCTCACCCACACCGTTCGCAAATATTATTAGTTGTCTAAAAAGGAGAATTGATATGAATATTAAATCAAGAACAATGAGCTTTAATGATGTAAGACAGTCTATAAAAAGCATAACAGATACAGAGAATACTTTTCATATTGAAGCATCTAATTTTGACAAAATATGTAATATAAGTAACTACTCTGAATATGGATTAAAAAGTCTTGGAAAAGCAGTTGGTTTTCCTGCTAATTTTATCACAGAAATTAGTACTACTAATTCATCACTTGCAAATAAGATTATACGTGATAGAGTGACAAACTTCTGTGATAAAAACAAACGAGAACTTTATGCCAGAGAATTTTATGATAAAATTTATGGAATAGTAACTGATAAATATTCTTATTTTGATGATAATGAAGTAATGAATATTATCAATGATAGTCCTCTTGCAAAATATCGTTTTCAATATGCTCTTACTACGCCAGAAAGATTACATCTTCGTGCAATTGACCTTGATAATCCTTTTACAGTAGATAATGATGATAGCAACTTGTATATGCTTTATTACATAGACAACTCAATGGTTGGAAAGAGTGCTTTTAAGATTAGAGTTGGAGTATATAGACAAGTTTGCGAAAATGGTATGATAATTCCTATTAACGATTTTATACTTTGCAGAGCTGTTCATAGAGGTAGAAAAGATATTGCCGCAGAGTTTAGTGAAAGTGTGGAATTTCTTTCAGAAAAAAAAGGAGAAATTCAAAAAATAGTTTCACAAACAACAGCTGAAACGGCAACAATTCAAGAATTACAAGATGATTTTAAAAAGACATATGTTGCTAAAGAGTTGCAGCTTAATAATAAAGAAGCTGAAAAAGTTATTACTATTTTCAATACTTACACAAAAGAATATGGTACACCAAGTAAATGGGCTTTTATAAATGCAGTTACAGAATTTGCTAAAGAGTTACCAGCAAAATCTATTGAAAAGAGAATTTTGTTAGAAAGTAAAGCTTTAAAAGTAGCTTAAAGGAGAAAAAGTATGGAGAAAATGCAACTAATATGTGCTAATTGTATGGATTATTTTTCAGAAATACAAGATAATAGTATTGATTTGTTAATTACTGACCCACCATATAAGGTTACTACAAGAGGAAATGCGGGTAATACTGGTGGTATGTTGCAAGAAAGAATTTTTAATGATGGCAATGTTTTTGCATATAACAGTACAGATTGTAAAGAATATGCCCCAGAATTTTACAGAGTTCTTAAAGATGGTGGTCATTGCTATATAATGACTAATCATAAAAATCTTATTCATATGCTCAATACTTTTGAGCAAAACGGCTTTCATTTTATTAAATCTTTGATTTGGGATAAGGGTAATAAAGTGATGGGGCAATATTATATGTCAGCATTTGAATATATTTTGTTTTTTCGTAAAGGTAAAGGAGTCCGCATAAATAATTGTGGAACGAGTGATATATTATCAGTTAAGAATGTAAAAACAAAAGGTAAAGATGGTAAAAATTTGCATAATACAGAAAAGCCAGTAGAACTTATGCAAATATTTGTTGAAAATTCTTCTAAAGAAAATGAAATAGTTCTTGACCCATTTATGGGAATCGGGACGACAGGAATCGCTTGTAAAAACACTAATAGAAAATTCATTGGCATTGAGATAGATAGTAATTATTATGATATTGCTAAATCTCGGCTAATGTAATTATATAAATTTTGTGGTATAGCCAAGTGGTAAGGCAATGGACTTTGACTCCATTATGCGCAGGTTCAAATCCTGCTACCACAATTGCGCTCATGGTGGAATGGCAGACACGTTAGATTTAGGTTCTAATGTCTTATGGCGTGCAAGTTCGAGTCTTGCTGGGCGCAGTCAAAAGAAAAATTTTTATTAAAATATTTGATTTTTTCTTCAAAATATGGTATAATAATTATAGTAAAGATGAGAGATATGAAAGGAGAAATAGATGTATTGTGCATATATAACTACTATAAATAAAATCCGCAAACATTCTAATGCAGATAGATTACAGTGCTGCGAAATATTTGGCAACAACGTTATAGTTGGTTTAGACTATAAGGTTGGTGATAAAGTTGTTTATTTTCCTGTTGACGGTCAAGTTAGTGAAAAATTTGCAAACGAAAACAATTTAGTTCGTAGGAAAGATGAAAATGGAAATAATGTTGGTGGTTATCTTGACCCTTACAAAAGAAACATACGCGCTTTGAATCTTCGCGGCGAAAAATCTGATGGTCTTGCCTTACCTATTTCTGTATTAGCAAAATATACTGACATAACTAAATTATCTGACGGCGACAAAATTGCCGTCCTTAACGGTGAACTTATATGTCAGAAATATATACCTCGCGGTAAAACAGTATCTAATGTTTCTAATCCTAAAATTGCTAAAAATAAAAAAGAAGCTCGCAAAACTGTTGGCTTCCCTTACTTTGAAGAACATATAGACACTGCACAGTTAGCTTACAATGAAAGTGCTTTCAAAAAAAATGATATTATCTACATAACCAGAAAGCTTCATGGCACTTCTTTTAGAGTAAGTAATACTTTAAAGGTTACTACCATAAAAAGAAATAAAATATTAAAGAAACTTTTCCATTTAAAAGACAAAACTAAATCTGAATTTGAAGTTGTTAGTGGTACTCGTCGTGTTGTTCTTGATAATTTTAATGGTGGCTTTTACGGCTCTAATAAATTCCGTGAAAAATATCATAATTTTTTTGCTGACAAATTGCCTAAAGGCATGACTGTATATGGAGAAATAGTTGGCTGGATAGATGAAAATACCCCTATAATGCCTACGTGTGATAATAGTAAGTTAAAAGACAAAAACTTCAAAAAAATGTATGGAAAAGAAACAATATTCACTTATGGTTGCGCCCGCGGTGAAAATAAATGTTATATCTATCGTATAACTTTAACTAATGATGATGGATTAACTATAGAATTACCTACAGAGGAAACTATAAAATGGTGTGAAAGATTTGGTTGTGAATATGTGCCGCTTGTTGAAAAATTTTTATATACAACTTGGGAAGATTTAAATGAGAGATGCGAAAAATATTTGGATATACCTGAACCCTTAGCAAATGGTAGTCATGTTACTGAAGGTGTTGTAGTAAGAATTGATAATAGAACTCATTTTACAGCTTATAAAACTAAATCGTTTGCCTTTAAGGTATTAGAAGGCATAATTAAAGATACAGCAGAAGTACCTGACATAGAAGAAGTTGAAGAATTGATGAAAGAAGGTGTTTAATGCAATATTGTAAATATTATTGTAATGCCGCCGTTGAGTCAATATTAACTCCAGAAAATGATTTAAGTTATATAGGAATTGGTATAGCTTTAAAAGACTATGATATACAAATAAAATCTGGAAGTAATATGGCAACAACAGTCATATTTTCAAAATGGAATGAAAGTAGAGGCGAATGAGAAGATATAGGATATTATATTCCAAAATTTTGCCCAGAATGTGGCAGAAAATTGATTGAAAATTTTTAATAAAATAAAAAAACTGAAAATTTGATTTTCTCTTGAAAATATGTTATAATAATTATAGTAAAAAAGAGAAAATCAAATTTAATGCACCCATAGCTTAATAGGTAGAGCAATAGATTCTTAATCTAGAGAGTATGAGTTCGATTCTCACTAAGCGCACTACAAAATACTTATTAAAATGAATAGGTGATATAGAATGAATAAGAAATCTACGAGGAATAAAACAATTGATACTACTGTTTCAGAAGGACAACAGTATCTTTCACGGTGTATCAAGGTTGATTTACCGATTCAAAATATTGAATCGGTATTGGATAAAACCATTTTAGGGAATACTTTTTCTGTAATTCCTAATTTACCTAAAGAAAGTGTGGATTTAATTATTGCAGACCCACCATATAATTTAAGCAAAGTATTTGGGAATACAAAATTTACAAAGCTAAAATACACTGAATACGAAGAATATACTCGTAAATGGCTTGAAATAGTAGAATCACTGTTAAAGCCAACGGGTTCAATATATGTTTACTGCGATTGGGAAACGAGTTTGATTGTGGGTAGAGTTTTAGGTGAATTTTTTACCATCAAAAACCGAATCACATGGCAGAGAGAAAAAGGTCGTGGTGCAAAGGCAAACTGGAAAAACGGAATGGAAGACATTTGGTTTGCTACAAAAAGTAATGATTATACATTTAACCTTGATTCAGTCAAAATCCGCAAAAAGGTTATTGCTCCTTATCGAGTTGATGGAAAGCCCAAAGATTGGATTGAAACAGATTCCAGCAATTATCGTGATACTTGCCCATCGAATTTTTGGGACGATATAACAATCCCTTTTTGGTCGATGCCAGAAAACACTGCTCACCCGACACAGAAGCCCGAAAAACTTATTGCCAAAATGATATTGGCAAGTTCTAATCCGAAAGATATAATTTTTGACCCATTTTTAGGTTCAGGAACAACAAGTGTTGTTGCAAAGAAACTTGACAGACATTATTTAGGCATTGAAGCAGAGAAACAATATTGTGTATGGACAGAACAAAGACTTGAAATGGCTGATGAAAATAAAAAAATTCAAGGATATGCAGATGGAATTTTTTGGGAAAGAAATGCAAATTTAAAATAAATAATATTTTGTTAAGGAGAAATAGTATGACAAGTGAAGTATTGCTTAATAGACTTGTAAAAATCTCCACTGCCACAGTGGACGATGCAACAAAGCTCGAATTAGACAATTTAATAACATCTATAAAACAAGATATTTGTACAAAAAGTATGCGGTCAAAAGGTAGCACAAAAATATACTCTGCCGCAAAGCGTATTTTGAAATCAGCTAAAAAAATGTCAGAATTTTCTAATATAAAATTAGGTGCAAAAATAATTTATGGGAATCAATATATTTGTGATAGTTATAGGATTGTAAAATTTTTTGAACCCATGGAATTAGAGGAATTAGATGATGATAGTAGTAATTCTCTTTTCTTAGATACTATAGAAAAATCACGTACTTATGACATGGAGATTAAACTTCCCTCTATACAGGAGTTAAAAGCAGCAGTGAAAATTCATAAAGCAGAATATACTGGGAAACCAAAAATTATGTTGCTGGTGCTTGGTTTTTAGGAAAAAATGTTATCTCTGTTAATTCACAATTTTTACTTGATATGATGGGAGCATTACCCAATTGTAAATGTTATATATCTGAAAGCAATCGGAAACGTTTATTTTTTGTAGCTGATAATGGAGAAGGAGTATTGATGGGATTATCAGATGAGAACAAAGAAAAGAGAAAATATTTAAATAGGTGAGTTAAATGGGAGTTTTCCTTTCTAAAAGAACAACAGGATTTAAGTATGATTTAGTTTTTGATGAGCCGAATGTTTTAGGTAGTCATAATATAAATTTTTATTTATATGGAAGTAGCGGTGAAGAATTTCATATTTTTTACAATAAATCCATAAAAATAGTCAGTTCTAAGGGTGAAGTTGATATAGATGCTGTTATGAAAGTTAATGATTTTATTGAAGAAAACTTACAACTTATTAAGAATTATTTTGATAAAAAAATTACAAAAGAGGTTTTTTCTTCACAAATAATAAAAAAATAAATATTTGACTTTTTGGAAAAAGTATGATATAATATTATTATAAAAGAAAACAGAAAGGAAGTTATCTATGTTTATTACTGTTCAATTCAAAGATAAGAATAAGATTTTTCGTGGCAAAACTTATGATTATGAATTAAATGAAGAGGAGAAAATTCCAGAAAAAGGTTCTATCATTAGAATGGTGGATAATAATTATAATTATATTTGTTATGGCACTCGTGTAAAGGTAGTTGATATAAAAGAATGTAGTGTAACAGCACGAACACAAATACGAGTAATTCCATCTTCATTAGAGGAATCTTGAATATTTGACTTTTTATAGAAATTATGATATAATATTATTTATAAGGAGGAATAATGAGTTGTTCTACAGATGTTTCTAATTATAGAAGAAAGCGTAAAGATAATTTAGTAAAAGTCGCAGGTGGGAGATGTTGCTTATGTGGATATAATAAGGTTAATTCAGCATTAGAATTTCATCATATTATATCAGAAGAGAAAAAATATGGTCTTTCAACAGGAAACACACATGATTTAGAAAAAGATTTAGAAGAATTAAAAAAATGTATTTTGGTTTGTGCTAATTGTCATAGAGAAATTCATGCGGGATTATATATTGTAGAATATTTAGAATAGAAAAAAGTATATGATGAGAATTATGCAAACATATTAAGAGAGAAGAAAAAACTTTTAAGAGAAAAAACTTTACATTTTTGTTCTGAATGTGGAAAGCAACTTTATGAAAAAACTAAAACTGGATTATGTAACACTTGTGTAGCAAAATGTAGAAGAATAGTTGATAGACCGTCAAGAGAAGAATTAAAAAATTTAATTAGAACTACATCATTTGTTAAAATAGGTAAAATGTATGGTGTTAGTGATAACACAATTATACATTGGTGTAAATATGAAGGATTACCTTGTAAAAAGAAAGACATTAACAATATTAGTGATGAAGATTGGATTTTAATTTAATAATAATATATTTATTTAATTTAGAATTTTAATTATTTTGTTATTCAAAGTATTTATTACGGTGTAGCCAAGCGGGTAAGGCAGCGGACTCTAACTCCGTCACTCCGAAGGTTCAAATCCTTCCACCGTAACTTGGGTCAGCTTTAATAACTTTCAGCTTACCTTTAAAAGTAAATAGTAAAGTTAAATTGATAAAACAAATTGTTGGAACGCTTGTGTTTATTGTTTTATTATAATTAAATTTTCTAATATGAAAAATACTTCATGAAGTAAGGTTAGCTATTAGTATAAGGAGTACACTAGCGACGAGACAGGGTGTGAGGTTCGATTCCTCACATAGCAATTCGCGGAATCGTCTAAAGGTAGGACAGAAGAGTCATTATCTTCAAATCAAGGTTCGACTCCTTGTTCCGCAATTCTCACCGCATAGTCAAGTGGTAAAGACTTTGCCCTTTCACGGCAAGACCATTGGTTCAAATCCAATTGCGGTGATATTAGCTAAAGAAAGTTGGAGTCTTATAGGCTTTAACTTTCTTTTTTATATAAGGTGAATAATAATGATAGGAATTTATAAAATTACTAATAATGTTAATAAAAAAGTATATATAGGACAATCTATTGATATTAAAAGACGCTGGAGAGAACATAAAAAATGTAAAGACCTTTATAATCCTTTATATTAGGATATGAAAGTAAATAGAATAGATAACTTTTCTTTTGATGTTATAGAAGAATGTTCATAGCAATAGTTAAATGAAAGAGAATAGTTTTGGATTAGCTACTATGATAGCTATAAAAATGGATATAATAGAACTATTGGAGGCGAGGGAAGTTTTTGTCAAAATAATATTGATAATTCCTCTATTAAATTAACTAATAAATAGTGGTTATTATATTATTATATGATAAATTTAGCTAATATTTTAACAGATGAATAGACTAATTTAAGAATAAATAAAAACTTCTTTAATATTTCAGAAACTTGTAAAAATTTAGGAATTAAAAGTACTCAAACTTTTTATAATACGTTAGCTAAATTATGTGATAATAATTTAATTAAGATAGATTGTGATTACTATTATATTACTCCTAATTTTTCAACAGATTATGATAAAGCAATTACAGAAATTTTACTAAAACCCGCAAAGGTAAATAGTCAAAATATAGATTTATTAAGAACATACTTATATTTAAAAGAGTTAAATAAAACATCAATACCTTATGATAAGGATTTTTCTATAAGGAATATTTGTTTTATTTTGGGTCATGGTGATACAAATAGTATATGTTATACCAATATTCGTTTATATCTTAATTTATTAAATAGTTGGGGCTTAATAAATATAGAATAGCGTGAAATAAAAAATGTGGCATTGGGGAATTATGCTATATATCATCTACAAGATGTATCACGTTCTTTAAATTATGATAATTTTAATTCTCATATAGATTTTTCAAATTTCTCTAAGGAACAAATCAAAAGAATAAAAAAAGAATTTAATGATTTTATTTAATAATGAGTATTAAGAAGTTAAAGAATAATCCTTTAACTTCTTTTTAATAACAAAAAATTGACTTTTCTACTTTTTTATGATATAATATAAATATAAAATAAAATTTTAGGAGTGATTTTATGGCTTTATCACAAGAAATTATTGATAAAATTCCAAAACTTTATAATGAATATCATAATAAATCACAAGTAGCAAGAGAACTAAATATATCGGTATCAACAGTTAGTAAATATCTTAAAGTTGCTGGAATATTTTCTGAAAATAAAAATAGCGATAATAAACAAAAAATAACACCAGAACTTATAGATAAAATCAATCAACTTTACGCCGAATGTAAAAATATGGCAGAAGTGAGTAGACAGTTACACATTTCAACAACAACTATAAAAAAATTTTTAACACAAGAAAATTTAACAAAAAATGATAAGAATTATGAAGATAGAGAAGCTTTATGGTACTATATTTGTAAACTTTTTAATTGTGAAACAGTTAGTCCATGGAATGTTACTCAAATGGAGAGATTCAAAAAGAAAGGAATAAATTATAAAGCACAATTACTTACTCTAAAATATTTTTTTGAAATTAAGCACTCTTCTATTGAAAAATCAAAAGGCTCTATAGGAATAATTCCTTATGTCTATGATGAATCAAGAGCCTATTGGTTAAAAGAAAAAGATAAGAGAGAAAAAGTAGAAGAAGCAATAAAAAAACAATTAGAGCAAGATAGATTTACAATTGTATATGACCCAACTCAATATTATAGTACTAAAAAGAAAAAGAAAGAAATCAATCTTTCAGACTTGGAGGAATCATAATTGATAGAAACACCTCGTAAAATAATAATTTAGGTGTTAGGTTCTTTAATGCAAAAACCACTTATTTTAAATGATATAGATAAATATTAGATTGAACCTAATGATTTTCCACGGCAATTAGATAGATATATATTTTCAGCTATCTATAATTTATATATCAATGGTGCTGAAAAAATTCATACAATAGATGTAGACCAATATTTATAGGATAACGCTTTGGCGGCGCAGTTAATGCAAAATGAAAAAGGTATACAAATGCTATAGGATTGTGAAACTTATGCAGAAATTAGCAATTTTAATTATTATTATAATACCTTTAAAAAATTTGCGTTATTAAGAGAGCTACAAAAATCAGGAAGAGATATATCACAATTTTATTGCGAGAATCCTTTAGATACTGATTATACAAAAATAAATCAGAAATTTGATGAACTTAAACCTAATGATATAATAAATAGATTAAAGAGTGAAGTAGCTGTTTTAGAAGATAAATATTCCTCTAATCAAGAAATAGAGGAGGTAAGAGCTGGTGAAGGAGTTAAAGAATTATTAAATAGCTTAGAAATAAAACCTGAAATTGGTTTACCACTTCAAGGTGAAATTTTTAATACAATTACAAGAGGGGCAAGATTAGGTAAACTTTATTTACGTTCAGCATCAAGTGGTGTAGGAAAATCACGTACAATGGTTGGAGATTGTTGTAATTTAGCTTATCCAATTAGATATGATACAATAGAAAATCAATGGGTAGCAACAGGACATTGTGAAAAAATTTGTTATGTTTCTACAGAACAAGATATATCTGAAATACAAACTATGATTTTATCTTGGCTTACAGGTATAAATGAAGAATGTTTTCTTTATGGTACTTTTGATTTAGCTGATTCGGATAGAATAGCAAAAGCTATTCAAATCATGGAAAAATATAATGATAATTTTTATTTAGTGAGAGTTCCTGACCCTTGTGCTTCTGTTATAAAAAATCTTTTTAGACGTTATAATCTACAAAAAGGAGTGCAATATTTTTTCTATGATTACATTTTTAGCTCTCCTGCAATGTTAAATGAATATAGGGATTTACATTTAGCAGAATATGTATGTCTTAGACTTTTTACTACAACTTTAAAAAATCTTGCCGTAGAATTAAATGCTTTTATTATGACATCAACTCAAATATCTAATGATAATGAAGATGGTGGATTTAGAGATTATCACCAAATTCAAAGCGCAAAAATGATTGTAAACTTAGTTGATTTTGCGTGTATAATGTCAAGACCATCACAATCAGAATTAAAATTAGTTTCTGAATTTAGTTAGAATTTTGGTTATAAACCTAATATTGTAATAGATATTTTTAAGAACAGAAGAGGTCGTTGGACTTAGATAAGACTCTGGGGCTATAATGATTTGGGAACGTGTAGAAGAGAAGATATTTTTGTTACTACTCCCAATAATGAACCAATAGAGGAATTAAGAATTATAGATTTTGAAATCACAAAAACTAAAGAAATGATTGAATTAGAAAATTATTATAATAATGAAAAACTTAAAAATGATAGTGTAGATGTAGTACTTAACAATTTTACCTCAATGATTAAGAATAATTTAGAATCACAAGATAATATTGAAAATAATTCTTTTATAACAGATGCTTTTGAAAATGAAGTAGACCAAATTAAAACTGTTAAAGACTTAAATATAGGAGATATGATTTAAGTGATTGATGTTAATGAAGTTGTTAAAAATTTAACAACAGATGATATTAAGGAAATAATGACTTCTATTGGTGGAGAAAATTATATAGAACATAAAAATGAAATAATTTTTCCTACTATATGTCATAATCATTACGCCGAAGATGGTTCACATAAACTTTATTATTATAAAAATAGTAAATTATTTGTCTGTTATACTTGCTGTGGAACTTTTAATATAGCTAAATTATTATAGAAACGTTATGAAATATTAAATCAAGATTATGATTTTTATAAAGATATAGTACTTAGATTAGCAAAAAAAGCAAATTATACAAGCTCCCCTTTTGAAAGTTCTTTTTATCAGCCATATGATTTAGAATTAGATAAATATTAGAAGAAAAAAATAATAGTTAATTTAAAGCACTTAAACCCCAATATTCTTAATACTTTTATTACTTATCCAATTGCAGAATGGTTAGATGATGGTATTACAGAAGAAGCCATGCGGCATTATCAAATTGGATATTCAATAATAGAAAATAAAGTAATAATTCCCCATTATAATAGAGAGGGCTATTTAATTGGAGTTAGGGGACGAGCATTAGACCCAGATGAAGCAGAGTTGAACGGAAAATATAGACCTATTGTTGTAAATGGAGAAGTATTATCTCACCCATTAGGTTATAATTTATATGGACTTAATTTTGTAGCAGGCAATATTAAACGTATAGGAATGGCTATAATAGCTGAATCAGAAAAGTCTTGTTTACAATATATGTCTTATTTTGGTTCTCATGATAATATAGTCGTTGCGGCTTGCGGCAGCAATATATCTGATTATTAGATTAACCTCTTATTGAATTTAGGAGTTAATCGAATTTTAATTGCTTTTGATAAAGAGGGGACAAATTGGAAAGAAAAAGATAAATATTATAATAAGTTAATGAATTTTTGTAAAAAATATTAGAATAAAGTGAAAATGGGCTTTATTTGGGATAGTAATAATATTTTAAAATTAAAAGAAAGTCCAATGGATAGAGGTGGTGAAACTTTCTTAAAATTATATTGGCAAAACACAGTTTGGATATAAGGAGGTTTTTTAATTGCAATATGTAAGAAAAACAAGCAAGGAAATAAAAGAGAATTTTTTAAATGAATTATTATAGGAAAGAAATATTTTACCCCATGATGAAAAAGATATTTATAATTTTTTTCATGTTTCTAAAGAAAATGAATATGATGCTAATTTATTGGATAATATAGAAGAAGGTTATCAATTACTATTAAAACACCTAAAAAATAATAGTTCAATTTTAATTATAGTTGACCCAGACTGTGACGGCTATACAAGCGCGGCTTTATTTTATAATTATTTAACAGATATTCTTTCATCACTATATGATTTTACTTTATCATATCATATTCCGCAAGGTAAAGAACACGGATTACGTTGTATAATGTCTGAATTAGAAAATGAAAAAAAATATGATTTAATTGTATTACCAGATAGTTCAAGTAATGACTATGAGTAGCATAAAATTCTTTCAGATATGGGTTATGACCTATTAGTATTAGACCATCACTTAGTAGATAAATATAGCGAAAATGCTATAGTTATAAACAATTAGCTCTCTAAAAATTATCCTAATAAATTTTTAAGTGGTGTTGGTGTAGTTTATAAGTTTCTTGAATATTTTGAAAAGAAGTTGATGATAGAAAAATCTTACAAACCAATGATTAAAGAATACTTAGACCTTGTGGCACTGGGAGAAATCGGTGACATGATGAATATGTAGACTTTTGAGAATAGATATATTTGTGACTGTGGTTTAAGTAATATAAACAATAGTCTTTTTAGAGAAATTATAAAAAAACAATGCTATCCTATGTTAGGTATTCGTCCAGAATCATGGACAAACGATTATTATACAAATGGTGAAATTACTCAAATTAAAGTTGCTTTTTATGTAACGCCGCTTATCAATGCTCTTATTAGAGTTGGAACTCAAAATGAAAAAGAAATACTTTTTCGTAGCTTTATTGAAGGAGACAAACAGATTGTTTCAACAAAGCGCGGCGGTGAAAATACAATGGAAACCATTACAGAACAAAGTACAAGAAATTGTGTCAATGCTCGTAATAGACAGAATAGAGAAAAAGAAAAAGCTATTGAATTACTTGACATTCAAATTAGCGATAATTGCCTTGATGAAAATAAGATTCTTATTTTGCAAGCTGATGACTTAAATGTTTCAAATAATCTTACAGGACTTATTGCAGGAGAAATTGCATCAAAATATAAAAAACCTACAATGCTTGGACGTATTAGTCCAGACGGATATTTAAAGGGTTCGGTTCGCGGAAGAGAAGAAAGTGAATTAAAGGACTTTAAAAAATTTTTGTAGGACAGCAATTACATGAGTTACGTTGAGGGTCATGCTAATGCGGCTGGTTTCGGTATGAGCAAATCAGACATAAGCAAACTTTAGAGTTATGCCAACGAAAAATTAAAAGATGTTAATTTTAATGAAGGCTATTATGAAGCCGATTTTATTGTTAATGAAAATTGTTCTTATTTAAAAGATTTGATATTAGATTTAGATAATGGAAAAAAGTTATGGGGTCAAGGAAACCCTGAACCAATTATAGTAGTAGAAAATATTGTGGTTCAGGATTATCAAATAATAGGAAAAAATCAAGATACATTAAAATTTATAGTTAATGATATTAGTTATATTAAATTTAAGGCAGAAAATATAATTGAAGAGTTAGAACAAACTAATGGCAAAAATCTTATTTTCACTGTAGTTGGCAAAGGAAACTTAAATTATTGGAATGGTAATTGTAGCTTACAAATTCTTTGTAGTGATTTAAACTTTATAGAGCTTAAAGGATTTTAAAGATTTGATTTTATTAAAAAATTATGCTATAATAATATATAGAAAATGAAAAAGAGGTGAATATTATCTGTAATACTTTTTTAGCAGCTGATACAAGATTTTTTGACCCGCGAATGATTAAAAAAACTAATCTTACAGCAACAGAATATAATCAAATGATTATAGAAAAGATAAATACAATTGTTAGTAAAGATGATTTTTTACTTTTGTTTGGAGAGATTAGTTATGGTAAAGTAGAGGAAACTAAATCCTTAATAACTTAGATATAGTCTAAATGTATTGTGACGGATTTAAATAATCAGCCTATTATAAAAAGAGATGATTTATGGAAAAGTATCGGTATTATTAAAACCTGTTCCTTAGATGGTTTTATTGAGGGAATTATAGATAATAAAGAAGAAAAAGTTATCATAAATATGAATAAAGATAATACCAAAATTTGGTATAATGAGAATTATTATTTTGCAGCAGCGGAATCTTCTTTAGTAAAAGAAAAAATTCTTAAAAAGGGGGAAATTTTCAACAAAAAAGTTTTAAATCTAAGCATATATAATTGGTGTTATGAACCTATTGAAATGAATGAAATACCAAGAATAATAGATGATTAGTTATTTTTTAATTCAATGAAAGGAGAACAATAAATGAAAGATGTAAACTTCTCAATAATTATTATAGCTATAGTAGTACTTTTAATTTATTATTGGGCTTTAATAAAATTAGGTTTGTTTGTGTATACTGTCATCCTTGTACCAACTTTTGGTCTACCAGAACTTAATTTTTGGCAATTTTTTGGATTATATGTTCTTGCAAGAATGTTTTTTGGTAATGGTAGTAATATTGTACGTGTAAAGGGGGCTGATGAATAATATGCTTGCGTCAAGGTGGAATCAAACAGGTAAGGTAATTGTTCATTCTGCAACTACTGATGAACCTCTTACAGATGCTGGGGAATTTGCAGGAATTTGTTGGTCTGCTGATGTTACTAATCATGAGAAAAATTTTCAAAGAGGACTTAATTGCTTGAAATCAGGACATGGACGAGTTCTTGAATATCCACAAATTTATTTAATTCTTAGCGGCTGGTCTGCAAGAGTTATAAGAGAATTTACAAGACACATAGGCGGCGCACCTACTTACTTACAAGAATCAACAAGATATGTTAATTATTCTAATTTTTCTTATTTTACGCCGCCAAAGGTTAATGATAATGAAAAAGCAAAAAAGGCATATGATAAGTGTATGAATAATATAATAGAAACGGCACATTTTTTAGAAAATGAGTGCAAAATTCCTAAAGAAGATGTAGCAAATATTTTTCCTTTAGGAATGGAAACAAAAATTGTATTTAGAACAAATTTGAGAATGTTGATTGACATGGCAAAAGTAAGAAAATGTTCAAGAGCCTATCATGAATTTAGAGAGCTTTTTAAGCAAATAGAGGAATCTCTTTCCGCCTATTCTGATGAATGGAAATATTTAATTGAAGAAGAGAAAATTTTTAAGAGTAAGTGTGAAATAAGTGGATATTGCGATGAAATGAAAAGCTGTGGACGCTATCCCAAAAAGGAAAAGTAATGGTTATTGTATTATTTTTAATTGTATCACTTTTAATTATAGCTGCTGTTTTTACTAAAAAGCCTAAGAATGATTTTATAGAAAAAGAACAATATAATGATAAAGAAGAAATATAGGACGAGAAAAAAGAATTAAAGCCAATAAAAAATGATGATAATTTTTCTAAAGAACAAGAAAAATTTTAGTCTAATTATAAAGAACGTTAGGCAGAATAGAAAAAAGATTTTTTTGAAATATAGAGAGATTAGATTTTTTCAAAGGGTGATGATGAATGATGTGGTGTTGGTGTATTGAAAAAGATTTTGGAGAATATGAAGTTGCTACGTTAGAAGTTCAGAATCTTAATGAAATTCTTAAAACAAATAAAGATTATAAATTTTTATCATAAATATTATGAAAGACTATGTTAATCATAGTCTTTCTTTGTCTATAAAATATTTGCTTTTCTGAAAAAATTATGATATAATATTATTATAAAAGAAACAGAAAGGATTTTTATTATGAAACTAATAATATTAGGTATTGTTTATTATTTATTTATAAAAGGAATAATAAATATAATTTGGGAAATATTGTTTAAGAAAAAGTAATTTGGAGGTTTTTGAATGAAAAATAAAATTGAGCTTGTAACTATGAAAGATGTAACAGACTTCATAAATGCTGTTTCAAACATAGATAGTGAGGTTTATTTGACTGACCCACGGCACAAATTCAAAGTAAGTGCAAAATCACAACTCGCCGCCGCCCTTGCGATGGCTGAATGGGATAACATTTTTGTAGAGTGTGAAAAAGACATTTATCAAACCATAAAAAAGTGGATAAGATGATTTGTTAAAAATGAAAGGGGTCTTTTTATGAACATAATTATTTCAGACGTTGATTTTTGGGATAATTTTGAGGCTATGAAATATTGGAGTCACCCTAAATCTTATGATATTAAAAAGAAAAAAGAAGAAGCAAGACATATGATTTTTAGTGGTGAATATATAGGTGCAAGAAAAGTAGATGGCATTTGGTCTATGATAATAAAAGATTCTTCTGGAAATTTTCATTTAAGAAGTAGAACAAAAAATGTTGATGGTACTTATGCAGATAAAGGTGAATGGATTCCCACTATTACAGACGAGTTAAAAACAATTCCTAATGGTTCTGTAATAGTAGGTGAAATTTATAAATATAAAGACGAAGGTAGTCGTAAAGCAACAAGTATTTTGAATTGTTTAAAAGAAAAAAGTTTACAAAGACAGAGACAAAGTCCTCTTCATTTTTATGCTTTTGACGTTTTAGCATGGGATAATAAAATCTTAATAGAAACTTCAATAAGTAAAAGAATAGAATACTTATCTTATATTAAACCAATAAAATCAATTGAGATAGCTCATTATTATTGCGGTAAAGATTTATGGGAGTTATATCTTGACACGATTGCAAATGGACAAGAGGGTATTGTAATTCAGCGAAAAGACATACCATATACTTGTGGTAAGCGCACGGCACGATTAACTCTTAAAATGAAAAAAGAATTGAATGATACAATTGACGCTTTTATTGATGGTGCATATGTTGCAGCTACAAGAGATTATACGGGTAGTCAAATTGATACATGGCAATATTGGTACGACTTAAAAAATCATAAAAAATTATGCGGTAATTATTTTAAGAATTATTTAAGTGGTGACACTATTATACCAATAACAAAATCTTATTATCTTAATTATGCGGGTTCTTTATCATTTTCTGTTATGAAAGACGGCAATCCAGTGCGCATTTGCTGGATAAGTGGTATACCAGATGAAATGAAAAAAGGAATAGTACAAAATCCTGACGAATGGATTAACAAAGTCTTTTCAATTTCAGCAATGGAAATAGAACACATCAATGACAATTATTCTTTAAGACACGCAAAAATTATAGAAGAAAGACCTGACAAAACACCTAATGATTGTGACTGGTCACAAATAGTTAATAATTAACTTTTAGAGAAAAATAATATAATTTTTACTTAAATAGAAAGAGAAAGAATCGTTCTCTTTTATTTAAGGAGGTGAATTTCTTGAATAGACTTTACTTAAATACAATAAATGTTCCTTGTCCACCGCCGCATTGTATAGTAAAGATTAAATGCTTAGAATGTGATAAGCGAGAGGTTTGTTAGTTTTAGAAAGATTATAGAAAAGTCGTAACACTAATTTAGCAAGTTCTTGGTGAGCCGCAAGAAGATAGAGAAATACAGCTATGTGATGATGGTTTTACGGGATTTGATTTTGAAGATAATTTAATTTTTCCGTAGGAAATTGATATAATACCTAAGAAAAAGGGAGAAGAAATCAAAGGTAGCTTTATGTCAGCTAAATGGTCTGATATAAACAGAGTAAAATTTTTATATAAAATAGAAGATTTTTATGTAATGTTTATTTTTGATTGGAGTAAAGAATTTGAAAGATATGAACCAAAAATAGGTAAAGAACTTTACTATGGCGTTTAGTATGAGATTAAACCTGAAAGTGTCGAAACAATTGAGAAAGTAATTTCAGATTGGCGTAAAACGGCAGAAGAGAAACTAAAAGCCAATGTTGATGTTATTAACACTACACCTTTTTCAGCAATTTTAAATTGTAAGTATTATGAACCTCGTAAAAGAACTATGGAATAGCCTTACAAAAATCATAATTGTGGTGATTTTGCACATATAGCAACTTATCATGTTGAATCTTCTAAAATTGAATGTGCCGATTAGTGTGAACCAACTGTTATTCCAGTATATCCTTTTGCTGCGCCGCAACAGTCTTGTCCTAAAAAGAAAAATTCACCTAAAAAACGAGATGAATGTTAGTGACAAAAAAATCAAAAGGTGAAAAAGTTGTTGCTAATCTTCTTAGACAAGGTGGCATATAGTATAAATAGGAAGTTAGTTTTAGGGAATTAAAAGGTGCTAAAGAGTTATTGCGTTTTGATTTTGGTGTTTTTAACAAAGGAAAATTACTTGCTCTTATTGAAATAGATGGAATACAACATTTTGAATATACTCCTTATTTTCATAAAAATCCGTCAACTTTTTGTAAATAGAAGGAATATGATATTAGAAAAAATAGATTTTGTATTCTAAATAATATTCCTTTAATCAGAATCCCGTATTGGGAACTGGAAGATTTAACTCTTGAAAAAATCTTTTATAACAAAAATTTTATTGTAAAAACACCTATTCACAATATGATTCTAATAAATTAGAAGAAGGTGAGATAAGTGTCAAGCATATTAAAGATTTTTGAAGATATAGGTTCTTTTATTGGTATTTTGATAACGCTTATAACTTTTTTTGGATTAGTTTCAAAAAGACCTTTACAAGCTTTTAAGAAAGTAATTCGAGAAGAAAGTAAAGCGGCGAATCAAGAATTATAGGAAAGTGTTGAATAGTTAAAAATTAAAGCAAATGATTCAGAAGAAGTAGACATTTTAATACTTAGAAATGCTATTACTTAGCTTTATTTTAGATATAAAGATGAAAAATAGATTCCTCAATTTGCAAAAGAAAATTGGCTTTACCTATATAAAGCATATACAGAAAAGGGCGGCAATAGTTATATTATAAGTATCACAGATGATATGTTAAAAAATTGGGAAGAGATTTAATGAAGTCAAGATTATAAAATCTTGACTTTGTTTCTCTCTTATGGTATAATAATAATAGAGGTGATGAAAATGGAAACGTAAAACAAAACTCTTACGTTTGCATAGAAATAAAAATGGGAGGTTTTTATTATGTATGTAATTAAAAGAGATGGTAGATAGGTTGCTTTTGATGAAAAGAAAATTATCTCATCAATTAACAAAGCGACATTAGCTGTTGATACCATTTTGGATAAGAAAACTTTAGAGCTTGCTGAAAAAATTGCAGCAGAAATAAAAAATAAAAAAGAAACAAATATTGAAGTTGAAGAAATTCAAAATTTAATTGAAAAAAAGCTAATGCAAAGTAATAGAAAGGATATTGCTAAAGCTTTTATCATCTATCGTAATGATAGAACAAGAGTTAGAGAATCTAATTCTAAACTTATGAAAGAAATTAGTGATAAAATTGGTGCAAAAATTGTAGAAAATCAGAACGCTAATGTTGATGAAAGGTCTTTTGGAGGACGAGTTGGAGCTGTTAATAATACGGTTCTTAAACAATATGCGTTAGATAACTGTATGTCAGAAATGTCTAAAAATAATCATATAAATAATGAGATTTACATTCATGACTTAGATAGTTATGCTATAGGTTCACACAATTGTACTATAGGAAAATCATTTATTAAAGTTAAACATAATAATGAAATAGAAACAATAAAAATTGAGGATTTGGCAAACAGGTTTTTACTTAAAACAAATCAAATAGCTATTATCGAAAATGATAATTATTCTATTTTATCACGTGATGGCTGGACAAAACTAATATCTATTACAAAAAGGTCGCCGAAAGACAAAGAACTATTGTATACAATCAAAACTCGTTCTGGAATACCAATAAAATTAACTGGTGAGCATAGATTACCTATAATAGAGAATGGTAAAGAAGTGCTAAAAGAAGTAAAAGACCTAAAAAAAGGTGATTGTCTTTTAGATATAGAAAATTTAACTTTATCAGAGGAAGAGATAGCGAGTAGCTTTTTGGATTTAACTCAATTAAATGATGAACAAATAGATTTGAGAATTACTAACTTATCTGTGTTAAGACATTATTTGAGATTTAAATATAATATAGTATTTTCAGATTTTGCAAAAGAACATAATTTTGAATTGCCGCCATCATCATTGACATTAAAATTAAATGATTTTAAGAAAATTACAAAAGAATATCCGTTGTCTTTTGATGTTATTTCTTCTTTGAAAATTAAAAGCTGTGGTAGTAAAAATGAATATCCATTATATATACCTTATTCTCCTGAGCTTGCAAAAATATATGCCTATATATATGCAGATGGTGGTGTATATATTAATGAAAAGAGTAGTACTTTTTCTCTAACATTTACTAATATAAATGAAGAACTAATAGATGATTTTGTAAAATGTTATGAGGCTGTTTTTGGTAAGCATCTTAATAAATCTTATGCAAAAGAATGGCACACTTCACCTTGTATACGTGTAACAGATGATTCAAGAATAATTGTAAAATTATTTAAGAATTTTGCAGGAGCAAAGAAGAATGGTGCAGGAGATATATCAGTTCCTAATTTTGTATTAAATGGTAATAAGAAAATAAAATTAGCTTATTTATCAGCTTGTATAGATACTGATGGTAGTGTAACAAGTAGAGGAATAACTTATACTTCTTGCTGTGAATCTTATTTGCAACAATTAGCAATGATGTTAAAGGAATTAGGCTATGTTTCTCACATAACATTGATAAATAAAAAAGGTAGTACCTATCAAATTAGAGGAAAAACAGGAACAAGAAATTATGATTGTTTCAATTTAACAGTGGGTCGAACTGATGATGTTTATAATTTACAATCTGAATTAAATACATTCAAATATAATGATTCTTATGCTTATATGGGTATTAGTAATAATTTTAATGAAACAAAAATTATATCAATTACAACAGAGCCTTTAAAAGAAGATGTATATGATTTAGAAACATTATCACACTGGTTTATTGTAAATAATTATGTATCACACAATTGTTTATCTGTCCCGTTCGATGATTTGCTGGCTAAGGGATTTAACACACGTCAAACAGATATACGTCCAGCTAATAGTATCGAAACGGCTTTTCAACTAATAGCAGTAATTTTTCAATTACAATCGTTAAATCAGTTTGGTGGAGTTTCAGCTACTCATTTAGATTGGACAATGATTCCTTATGTAAGAAAATCATTCTATAAGCACTATTGTGATGGGCTAAAATATATAGCGAAAGATAAAAAGGAAATTAGTATTTCAAAAGAAGACTCTGACAAATACAGTATATCAGATACTTATATTTATGATGACAAAGGAAGTTATCAATATGCACTTGATATGACACAAAAGGAATTAGACCAAGCAGTTGAAGGAATGTATCACAACCTAAATTCTCTACAAAGCCGCTCTGGAAATCAGCTAAAATGTATGGTTGTCTAAAAAAGAAATTTTTTAGAAAAAATCGAGCAAAATCGGTGAAAGTCTAAGTTTTAACAAAAATATTTTAAAGGAGATGAATAATGCCAAGTAAAATTATAACAGAAGAATTAAAGCAAGAAATTATAAAATATTATTTATCTCAACCTATGACAATAAAACAAGTAGCAGATAAATATAATTTATGTAGTCCAACAATAACAAAAATTCTTGCAAATATACCTAAATATCCTAAAGCAAAATTATATAATCCTAACCTAAAAGAACATTTTTTTCAAACAATAGATAATGAAATTGCCGCTTATTTTTTAGGGTTGTTAATTACAGATGGTAATGTTTTTATAGACAGAAATAGTAGAAGGCAAGCATCTATATCTATTACTTTATAGCAAAAAGATAGATATATGCTTGAAAAATTTAAAGAAGTTTTGCAAGCAAATACCTCTGTAAACTGCGATGGACGAGGTTGTGAAACAATTGCAGTACGCAGTAATGTTATGGCAAAAGACCTTGAAAAATACGGTGTAATCTCACGAAAAACTTTACATACTTATTTGCCAAAAATAGATGATAATTTAATGTCTCATCTTATTCGTGGAATATTTGATGGCGATGGAAGTATAGCAGCAAAATAGTATAATAGACGTTATTATCAATATATTCATTTTTGTGGCACTCATCAACTAATGGACGATATAGCAAGATATATATATGAACAATTACAATTAAGCCATCAACCAAAAATTCGTGATTATAAAGATAGACATTTAAGTGAAATAAAAGTTGCAAGTACTAAAGATATGAAAATTTTAGGGGATTGGATATATAATGATTCAACAATTTATCTTACTCGTAAAAAAGATATATATAATAATTTTTTACAATATCACAATTTTTGTTAAAATATGATAACACCGAGGTAATCTTTTAGATAGCGAAAGGCTAAAAGACACCGTAACGCATAGGTAGTGAATAAATATAATCTACCCACGAGTGTTCGACTCTTAACGTGTAATGACGAAGATGAAAATGTATGCTGGGCTTATAGGAAACTATAAGAAGTAAAGGATAAAAAGCCTTTACGATAACATAACCGACCGTTCACCTCAATTAACTATGGAACTTGCACACTTCTTGAAGGACGTATGGTAATCAAATCTTTAATAGAGGGTTCAATAAATGGTGTAGGGAAATTTCATAAAACAAGTATTTTTCCTTGTGGCATTTTTAAGTGTAAAAAAGGAATCAATCGTAATGAGGGCGACCCAAATTATGATTTATTTAAATTAGCCTTAAAATCTACGGCTTTGAGATTATATCCCAATTATGCTAATGTAGATTGGACAGGTAATGCTGGGTATGACCCAGACGACCCTAAAACAGAATTTAGTACAATGGGTAGGCGTAAACTTAGCCCATTTAAAACCTCTTGAACCGTGCCAACGGGTGTCTGTATAAACAGGCTAACGGTTAGGACTTTATTAAGTAAAGCTGAGACCGTGTTAAGATTTTTTGTAATATTCTTAAAAAAATTTCTTAGTATTATGAAAAATAAAATGTATCGACTATCTGTGATGAGTGTAGCAGAGTAGGGTTAGAGATAGGCACTAACCCCAAGCGGGAGGCTCTTATTTAGTAAGAGAACATATAGTCAGTGCTTATGGTGACATAAGATAAACACGTGTAGAACAGCTAATGGCTGGGATATAAATGGTTTAGGACAACTTAAAGATGGACGAGGAAACATTTGTCCAGTAACCATTATATTACCAACTTTAGCCATGGAAGTAAAAGAAAGTGGTTCTAATAATTTAGTAGAAGATTTTATGGAGCTACTTGATAAAAAAATTCATGAAGCAAAAGATATGTTGATTGAAAGGTTTGAGTGGATATGCTCTCAACCTATGGAAAGTGCAAGATTTATGTATGAGAATGGCTTAATGGCAGGTTACATACCAGAACAAGGAATTAGGTCAGCTCTTATTCATGGTACACTTGCGGTGGGTTAAAAAATTGGCTCACTTTAAACAACCGAAATTGCGGGGAACTCCTTAGAGCTTTGATAACCAAGCAGTCGCGGTGACGCTACTGTGGTGTTTAGTAACGGAAACAGTATGGTAAAATCATCAAAGATTGGACAATCAAACGCAGGCAAACTTCTCTTTGAGAAGAAGCTTCAACGACTATAATGGTTGAGATTAGTTAATCTATGGTATAGTCTAATCCCCTAAGAAATATCGGGAAACCGAGGGTATAAATGCAATTAGGTCTTGCTGAAACTCTTGAAATTCTTATCGAAACTAATCAAGCTCATGAAAAAGGAATGGTTTTAGCAAAAAGAATTGAACAATTATTTAAAGATAGATGTACACAATTTAAGAATGAATATAAGCTGAATTTTGGTGTTTATTATACTCCTAAAAATTGTTGGGAGCTTTATAGGTAACTATAATGACAAACCTTATTAAACGGGCAAACGTAATAAGTTGGTAAGAAAGGCTAAACCTAAATGGCAAGCTAATCCCGTAGGACAACATTGTTCTCTAACGACTATCGAAAGTATAACATGAGAGAAATTCTTATGTGAATAAATGAGTAGAGTAGCCTTGCGGCGAAAGATAAGGCTCTAATATTTCGCTAATGGGAATATTAGATGAAAATATAGTCTAATCCCCTAAGAAATATCGGGAAACCGAGGGTATAAATGGCAGAAAATCTTTGTTTTACAGCAATGAAACAATTTAAGAAAAAATACGGTGAAATTCCTAATGTAAGTGACCATAAATATTTCACAAATTCTATGCACGTTCCTGTGTGGGAAAAGGTAGACCTTTTCACTAAAATTGACATAGAAAGTCAGCTCACAGGTTATAGTTCAGCAGGCTGTATAACTTATGTAGAAATGGACACCAATCTTCAAAACAATATAAACGCATTGGAAGAAATTGTTAATTATGCAATGGATAAGGATATTCCTTATTTTGCTATAAACGTGCCGAATGACTTATGTGATGATTGTGGATATACGGGAGAAATTATTGCAGCTTGTCCACAATGTGGCGGCAATAATATAAAGAGATTAAGAAGAGTGACGGGGTTATCTAATATCTCCTAAAGAAATGCCCCTAAAGTTGTGTAAATTCTTTTAAAAGAAGTTTCCATAGTTGGTGTCCTATTAAGGTACAGAAATAAAAAAATGACTATGGAGGTATCAAGAGATGAATAATTCAAACCTTGAGTTTAGAAAAGTGAAATCATTAAAATTTTTATATGAAGTTAATGAGAATGGAACAATTTTAAGAAACGTAAAATCAAAAAAACAAATTAAAATTAAGTTAGAAGAAAATGGTTATGTTGGCTTTATAAAATCTAAAAAAATAATGATTGATAAAATTGTTGCTGAATGTTGGTTAGGTGAGTATTTACAGAACAAAAAGCTTAGTCATATTGATGGCAACATTTATAATAACGATTATAGAAATTTACGCTATATAGGTCAAAAGAAACCAGTCTTACTTAATAATATTTATTTTGAAAGTTATGCTGCTGCGGCGCGGCACATATCTCAAACAACAATTCTTACTTTTGAGGCGGCAAGAAGTCGTTTAAAAGCAAAGAGAAAAAAGATTTTGATGTATGATATCACTTATCTAAATGCAGAGACTAAACACACACGCTCTACGGAGCAAGAAATAGTCCATTATAAAAATGATTTAACAGGAGATTATAAAACTGCTTTCAACGAAGGCAAACAAGCTGAAGTTGAAGAAAGAGTTAAGCACACAGGCTTAGAAATTGGTGAGTAAAAAAATGAGATATTCCAAAATTATTACATATGATACTGGAAATTGTCATGGATATTCTACAACCTTATGGGTTTGTGGCTGTGATAATAAATGTGATGGTTGTTTTAATCCTGAATTATGGGATTATAATTGCGGCAAAGAGTTTACAGATAACACTTATAAAGTGATATGTGATAGCTTAAAAAAGCCACATATTGGTTATTTTGTATTACTTGGTGGTGAACCATTATCAGAAAAAAATCGTAATAGTTCTTTTAACTTACTTAAAAAGATTCGTAATGATTTACCCCATATAAAAATTGTAGTATACACAGGATTCACATTAGCACAATTAGAATTAAACGAAAAGGAAAGACAATGTATAGATTTCTTAATTGATGGAAAATACAATAAAAATCTTCATGTACAAACACCACAATTAAGAGGAAGTTTAAATCAAAAATGTTGGACTTTTTCAAAAGATGGAAAAGTTAAAGATTGTAGTGACTGTTATTTTTATTAAGTAAAGTGAGAAGTAGAAGAATCATAAAAATATTTGATTCTTCTACTTTTTTTTGATATAATATATATAAAGAATAAAATGCTTTTGGAGGTTTAATATGTTTGGAATACAATTTTATCCGACACCTGAAAGTCTTAGTATGAAAATGGCGGCAAAAGTTGATTGGACTAAAGTTAATTCAATGCTCGAACCATCTGCGGGCAAGGGTGATATAATTGATGGAATTTATAAATATCTGTATCAGAATGAGCTTGATAAGAAACAAAAAAAGATTGAAAAATTAGATTTAGATAGAACTATAACAGAGTCAGAAAAAAAAGAAATTTTGCAAAAAGTTAAATCAAAAATAAAATTTATAGATTGTGTTGAAATAGACCCTAACCTTGCGGCAATATTAAGAGATAATAACTATAGTGTTAATGTTGCTGATTTTTTAGAGTGGAATACTTATACTCGTTATGATTTGATAGCTATGAATCCTCCTTTTTCAGAGGGTGATAAGCATTTAATGAAAGCATTAAACCTTTGTCGCACAGGTGGACAAATAGTTTGTATATTAAATGCTGAAACTATAAAGAATCCTTATAGTATATTAAGGAAAGAGCTTGTAAAGAAATTAAATGAATATAGAGCTGATATAGGGTTTTTATCAGATACTTTTGTTGATAGTGAAAGAACCACTAAAGTTGAAATTGCTTTAATCTATGTTGATATTCCTATGATTCAATATGATTTTGATGTTTTTTCTAAAATGCATAGAGCACAAGAGTATAAAAGTCAATATGAAAGTATGACTAACAATTATCAGCTTGCCGTTAATGATGTTATAAAAATTATATTAGACCAATATAATAAAGAATGTACAATAGGATTGAGTTTGCTTGATAATTATAATAGATTTGTAAATATTTTGCCGCGCTCGTCACATAGTGAATCGCCACTTATAAACATGACAGTTCTAACAAAAGAAAATTCAAGTAACTATTCTATTCAAAATCTTTATCTTAGAGAATTACGTGCTAAATATTGGAATATTTTCTTTAAGAGTGATGATGTTTCTAAATATTTAACAGAAAATACGCGTGCATATTTTCAAAGAAACATGGAAAAATTAAGAAATTATGATTTTAATTTAGACAACATAAAGACTATGCAAATATATTTGGTAGAATCTATAAATAGTAATTTGGAAGTAGCTATTATGGAGCAGTTTGATAAACTTACTTACGAACATAGTCAGATGAAATCTGGAAATATACATTATTATAATTCGTGGTGTACTAATAAAGCATATAAGATAAATAAGAAAATCATAATTCCTTGTTATGGAATCTATGAAAATGTATTTGGTTGGAGCTTGTATAAAGCAACTGATATGCTTGATGAAATTGAAAAAGTCTTAACTTATCTTAATGGTGGTTATAGAGAAGGAGAAACTATTGGTACAATATTAAGGAATATAAGTAGAAATGGTTATGACGGTGAAAAAGTTCATGGAGCATTTTTTGATGCAAAATTTATGAAAAAAGGTACTATTCACATATGGTTTACTAATGAAGATTTGCTAAAGAAATGGAACATTTTTGCAGGACGTAAAAAGGGCTTCCTCCCTGACGATTATGGTACAAAACAATATAAAGACCTCGACAATGATAATAAACAATTAGTTGAAGAATTTGAGGGAATTTCAAGTTATAGTGATACCGTAAGTAATAGTAATTATTATCTTGAAAATAAAGTAATGTTAGGTTTGACTACTACAGAGTAGTCAATTAGTTAAAATAAAAAATAAAAACATAGAATAATATTTAAAATAAATATTTGTAATTTTAAAAAATTTATGGTATAATAGTATTATAAAGAAAAAGAAAGAGGTATTGCTATGGAAAAAATTTATATATTAAAAAATTATGATAAGGTTTTAGAAGATTTGACTCAAATTATAGCAGAGGCGACAAAAGATATAATACAATTTACTACTTATATCTATTTGCATATTGATAACGATATAGGAACAGTTTATACTTTGACAGAGTTTGATATTCTTACTGATTATGATAAACAAAGTATTCTTTTAGAAAAACTGAATTATACAGGAGAAAATCTTTTTACTATGTATGAACCATACCCAGAAGATTATGCTGCGGCGGCAAACATGAATTGGGACGACTTAGTTAAAACAATAAAGGAATATTATGGTATTGAAGAAAAAGAATTTAAACATTTTTATCCTTAAATACATAAATTTTTTCGAGATAAAAAGTCTTTGTATTGTTCTTTATATAGAAACTATAAAAAATGGATAGATACAGAGTGTATCTATGATATAAGAGATTGGGTAGAATATATGTTGGATAGTAATGATGTTTATTGTGATTTAGAAAGGTAAGGTATTATATGAATAGCGAAAATGTTTCTTTGTTAAATCAATTGGTCGAGTTGTCTATTGTTAATGCAAAATTATATAAGGATTTTGATAATAGTATAAAATTTATATCTTTTAGTGTAGAAAAAAATATGCCAAGAGTACATTTAGCATCAGGAATACAAGAAGTTCGACTTAATACTGACGCTCCTTTTATTTTAGAAGAAAATGGTGATTACTATTGTATTAGTGTTGAATATAAAGGAGTTGTATTTTTTCAATTGATTGAAAAAAATGAATTAAATAGTTTTAAAACATCTTATGATTATTTTGATGAGTTATCAAATTATGTTAAAGAATAATAAAATGTTAATGAAATCTAATAAAAATAATGGAGGAATTAGAATGAAAAAATGGATTAAATTAAATAATGGAACGCTTGTAAATCTTGATAGAGTTTGTTATATTGAAAAAGATAAAGTACCTAAATTTGAAAAAATTGTTTATCAAATTATTTTTGACTATGGTTCAGTTTCTACATCTTATGTAGAAGAAGATTTTAGCAATGAAAAAGAACGTGATAGTCGTTTTGATGAAATTGAAGCAATGTTAATTGAAATATTATAATTATTTTAATTATAGAAATCATAAAATTAAAGATAAACTTTTATAAAAGTATATTATTAAACAAAAATCTAATAAATTAAATTTAATAAAAGGTCTAAATTGGAGGTTACAATGCAAAATTATCTAACAGAAAAAGTGAAAAATATAATAAAAGATATGGGGTCAAATGAGCATATCACACTTGATGGATATATAGAAAAGTGGCTGTTGTAATCACAAAAGACCCTGATTATGATAATTATAAAAATACTGTTATTATGGATATGGAAGGCAAAGATGTAATGAATCTTGTGACTGTTGATTTTAAACTGAACGAAAAAAAATATAGCAAGTACAACGGATATTCATATTGATGATTTAGAAAAAGTATTGAATGATATTTTGGAAGGAAAAGGAAATTATTTAATTGATAAAAAATGTACATTAAAAGAAATTATTAAGAATTGTATGAAGTGACAAAATAAAATATAAAATGTTAATTAAAAGGAGATATAAATAATGGAAGATTTTAAAGAAAATCAATATACTGAAATATATAAACTTGCTAAGATGTTATCTGAGGCAGGAATACCTTATAAATTTAATTGTATTTATGATGGTTTTCAGGTTCTTTATCCAAATGAAACTGATAGAATTTTAAGTGCAGTTCAACATTTTTTTTCTTATGGACATGAAAAAGATTTAATAGAAATCATGGGATTATTAACTGATGAAGAATATGAAATTGATAGTGTAGTAGGTGAATTAACTGCTGATAATGTTTTTAAGAGAATAGAAAAACATTATAATAATATTAAAAAAGAATAAGAAGGAGATGATTTATTGTAGCTATTAAGAGGAGATTGTTTAGAACTAATGAAAATGATACCAGATGATTCTATTGATATGATATTGTGTGATTTGCCTTATGGCACGATTTCTTGTAAATGGGATAATGTAATACCTTTTGAACCTTTATGGACTGAATACAATAGAATAGTAAAAAAGAATACTGCAATAGTTCTTTTTGGTAGTGAACCATTCAGTAGTAAACTTAGAATATCAAATTTAAAAAATTATAAATATGATTGGTATTGGGATAAAGTTATTCCAAGTGGAATGGTCAACGCAAAAATTCAACCTATGCGTTAGATAGAAACTATTAGTGTGTTTTCTAAGGGGCGTCTGCCTTATTTTCCTTAGTTAATAAAAAGAGATAAGCCTATTAAAAAAGGTGGTAATAAACCTACGGAAGTCTATCCTATAAAACAGCAAGAAATAGGAAAAAAATATGAAAAAACCTACGAATATAAACAACCTATTACATTATTAAAATATTCTAAAGTATGTAGAGGTTCTTTACACCTAACATAGAAACCTGTGCCACTACTTGAATATTTAATTAAAACTTATACACAAGAAGGAGAAGTTGTTCTTGATAATTGTATGGGAAGTGGTTCAACAGGTATTGCTTGTATAAATACTAACAGAGATTTTATTGGAATAGAATTAAATGAAAAATATTTTTAGGTTGCTAAAACAAGAATAGAAAATGCTAAAATGGAGGATAATAATGAGTATACAAAAAATAGATAATATAACAAAAGAATTAAATGAATTAAAAGAAAAAATACAAATATTAGAAAAAGAATTATCTACTATTAAAGAACCAAGTTTTAATCATGTGCCACTTGATAATTTTTATTATTGTTTTTGTGCAGATGACACGGGACTTTATATTGATAGAAGGAAAGAAAATTATAGTTATGATGAACATTTTTTTAACAGTAATAATTATTTTCATACAGAAGAAAGAGCTATGGAAATTTTGAAGAAAATCAATTTTATGTTAAAACTTGAATGTTATAAAGATACCTTTTGTCCTGATTATGAACCAGATTGGAGTTCTTACGATGAAGATAAGTATGGTATTTCTTATGACACTGAAATAAAAAAATTTAAAGTAAATAGTAGTACTATTTTTTGTCATCATGTAAAAACATATTTTCCATCTTATGCAATTGCTCAACAAGTTTGTGATAAATTAAATAATGAGATAGCAAATGAATAAAAGAGAGTTAGAAGAAAGAATTATATAGACTAAACAAAAAATAAGTATTTCAGAATCAAATTTTAAGGAATTTGATAAAGATTTTGTAGTTCAACCTAATATTGAAAATCAATTCTTTATAATAAAATCTTAGCCTCATACTGGCAAGATATATAATTATAGGTTAAATACTAATGATGTTACTACATATTTTGATAACAATAATTATTTTACTAATTCTAAACGTGCCGCCGAGGTTGCAAATAAAGTAAATCTTTTACTAAAATTAGAAAAATATTATGATACTTATTGTCCAAATTATTATCCTAATTGGGATTCAGAGGCGGCGAAATACTATATCTATTATGACAGTGAAAGGAAAAGATTTAAAATAGATTGGGATTGTAAGAATAGAGGTATTTTAAGAGTATATTTCCCAAATAGAGAAACAGCACAAATTATTTGTGATAAATTAAATGAAGATTTTAGAAGATAGCAAGCAGAATAAATTATGCCTGTGAATTTTTAAAAATAAAAGTAGGAATTTTTTAACCAGTTACTATACATTTGTAAGAATAAAATATTTGAAATTTTCAAAAAATTATGATATAATTATATTGTAAAGAAAAATAAAATACTAAAAGGAGAAATACTATGAATAAAATAGAAGAGAAAATAAAACAAATTGAGCAGACTTTAGAAGAATTAAAAAAAGAAATTAAACAGAGTGAAGAATCTGATTTTAGACGTAAAGCCATTGGAGAATATTACTATTATCTACGTATTTTAGGTGGTGAGCTTGATATATCTAAAACTTGTGAAGAACATACTGATTATGACATTTCATGTTTTGAAAATAATGATTATTTTCATACAGAAGAACGTGCAAATGAAGTTCTTGAAAAAATTAAGTTTTTATTAAAAACAGAACGTTTTTATGATATGTATTGTTCAGATTATATTCCAAATTGGAAAAGTAGTAAGTCTAAATATTACGTCCGTTACAGCAATGTTAACAATAGGTTCGGCACAGACTATAATGTTATTCGCAACTATGGCGAAAATTATAGTATAAAAAGTATACACATTAAAGGCAATGGTGAGGAAATTATAATTACTCCACAAATTTGCTTAGAAATTGATGATAATGGAGATTATTATTTAACAGCAGATGGCGAAAGGCTTATTTAAAATGGAAGCAAAAGCATCGAATACGGCGATAAAAAATTGATTATTTGTTTCTTGCTATAAGGAGATATGAATGATGACAAAAATGGAAAAAATACATACTGGATTATATGGTGGTGAGAGTTTCACAAAAGGAGTGCGTGACAGCAAGTATATTGAACGTGCAGTATACTGCGATAATCACGAAAATTGCAGCCTTTACAAACAAGGAAAGTGTCTTCGTGTAGTAGGCGGTTGGAATCCTACAGATTGTAAGTTTGGAAAAAACGAAACAATAGAGGGCTATACGCCCAGAGCTGCAAAATGTTCCGACTTTAATAAAAGAGTAAGGAGCGATGCGGTATATAATAAACTTAAACACCCTTATAATACTTATGCTGCGAGAGTAGGAGATTATTTGTTTTTGAACACTACATATCTAAAATTAGATGAAGAAACATTAAAAATAGACTCCAACTACTCATTCTTCCCTAAATACATTTTTATTAAAGCAGACGATATAGAGCTTCTTGCAAAAGTATTAAAAGCAAATCCTTTGGCAGCGGTTGGCTGTGGCGCAGAGAAACGCTATCAAGACAATATCGTTCCTGCAATCCTTATGGATTTAAGACGTGATTTACCAGATATTTTCAAGGCTCTTACAGAAAAATATCCTAAATTTGATGTGACCCCCGATTATATCGGAAGAGAAGCATACGTCAGCACGCTTGCAGACGGAAGCGTAATAGAAGATACTCATAGTGTTTACACTTATGACAAGACCAACGGTACTCTTACAGGAACGACAAGAGAATATATCTTTGGAAACTATATAGATGTATCAATAACTGCAAAGGTAGACTCTACAATGACTTGTAAAATAACGGATAACTCACAGGTTACAGAAGAAACGGTGTTCTGCTGAATTTAAACAAGGGGTTTAATTATGACTAAAAAAGAAGAATTAAAAGAAAAAATCAAGCAAGCCGAACAGCTTGTAGATAATTTAAAATCCGAACTTGAAATTCTTGAAAAAGAGCCTGAATTTAAGCGTGTTAATTTAGGCGAATCGTTCTACATGATAGATACGAGGTTTGGAACAATAGCAAAAACGCTTTGGTATAAAATTCAAGAGCAAGCTAAAGAACAACTTAAAGATTGTACAAACGTTTCAAAAAGTGTTGTCAAACATTGGCAAAGCATAGTAAACGGTCAAGTACCTTTTGGATATATAGTGGTTGATGATGAATAATAGTAAAATATACTGATTAAGTAAAAAGGAGAAAATTTTAATGTTTGTATGCGAATATATAAGCTGGGACGAAATTATTCATAGTTTGTACTTCTTAAATCCCGAATGTGTTGATAAAGATAAAGTAATGCATGAACTTGAATGTCGGTTTGATTATGATAGTGATATACTTGGTAGATTATATAGTATTAAAGCTATAAATATTGAAGAATATATCAAGTATATGAAATTAGTTTCTGAAAGGGAAATAAGTAGGTCTGAATATGCAAAAAATAGAATTAAACTTGCAAAGAAATATGGTGATGATTACAAGCCGTTTTCACCATATTTACCATGTGGAACAGTTCATATGACCATAGAGGAGGATAATTATGAAAGAAATTCTATTTAGAGGAAAACGAATTGATAATAATGAATGGATTGAAGGTTTTTATCTTTTTACAAAAGAAAATATAGCACCAATTATAGTTGATATAAATGATTATGCATATGTAATAGCATCTAAAACACTTGGGCAATTTACGGGTTTAACTGACCAAAATGGTATAAAAATCTTTGAAGGTGATATTTTATGTTGCATAGATGGTAAAAATTATCCAGTAATTTTTGAACAAAGAAAAGGAGCTGCCTTTTTCGGAGTCGCTGTAGAACCAGACGAAACTTGGAGTTTTGATGATAAGATTGTTTATAATGTAGTGGGGAATATTTATGATAATCCCGAATTATTAAAAGAGGAATAAAATGAGAGCAAAAAAATGTGACCGTTGTGGTAATTTTTATTTAGAAAATAAAATAAACTATGATGAACAAAAAGTTAATGGAATAAGTTTTACAGGCTATTTAAATAATCCTATATATATGCATAGATATTCAGGGGATAAAATTGATTTGTGCGATAGTTGTTTAAAAGAATTTATAAATTGGCTATCAAATGATAAGAAAGCAGAGGAACAGCAGATAACTATTTTTGAAAGAATAAAACAAGCAAATATTGATGAGTTGGTAGAACTAATATATAATAAATTTTGTGTTGGAGTTTTTATACGATGTCAGTTCTGTCCATTTGAAAATAATACTAATAAAAATTGTATGTGTAAAGAAAAAATTAGGAAATGGCTTAGAAGTAGAGTAAAAAAAGAATTTATATAAATAATAAAGATAAAAGAAGTAATAGATTCACCAAAGAAATTAGAAATTATTGTAAATATTATAAAAGATATGCAGATTATATTACTGGAGTGATGAAGAATGACTAATTTTGAAAGAATCAAGGCGATGGACATTGAGAAATTAGCCGAAGCACTTGATGATTGGTGTCATTGCGCAGGGTGTCCCGCGTATGATATATGTAACGGTCTTTTCCCGACTGAAAAATTCCCCAAATGTGTGGTGTGCGCTGACTATCTAAAAATTTGGCTTGAAAGTGAGGAAGAAAATGAATAAAAATAACCAAATAGATTGGCGTGTATGCAATTTAGATACTAATGGAATGCCCATAACAATTGAAATATCTGAAAAAATTGGTAGATGGGTTCAAAACGAAGATGAAATTTTCTGTAAATACCGTTGTTCTGTCTGTGGAAAAAGTGCAATATATCATTTTGCAGAGTATTTTTTAACAGACTACTGCCCGAATTGTGGTGCGAAAATGTTTATATCAACTTAATAATTTTAATGCTGATTTATGAAAAATTTACTTAATTATTGAGCCTATCAAAGATAGGCTAATTTTTTTAGAGGTGATGATTATTATAAAGAAAATAATTCTTACATTGTTTATATTACTTATAAGTTTTTTATTTATAGTATTAGGTCAAAGAGTATGGTATATAAAAAATAACACTATAAAAACACCTAAAGTAACTCATAGTAAAACAACAATAGAATCAAATAGTTCTATAATAGAAGCGATAACAGAATTAGACAGTAGTTCTACAATAGAAGCAATAACAGAATTAGATGATAGTTCTTATGATTATGATATTAAATTAAATAACAATTCCAATAATCATATTGATGAGTTAAATAATAGCTGCGCTGCCATGTCAAATGATGGTTCAACAATAGAACAACAAGACGATTATTCTAACACTGTTGAACAAGAAGTTATTATTTATGAAATAGAAATTCCCATTGTTGAAACTGAATCTTCAAGTGTTCAAAATGAAGTTCCTAATACAGGAATAAAGGAAGAAGAAACTAAAGTTCCAATAGACTCTTATTCTTATCAGTTATTAGCCGAAATTTGTTACCATGAAGCAGGTTCATCTTGGATTAGTCTTTATGATAAAGCTCATGTAGTAGCAGCTGTAATGAATAGAGTTAATGATAAAAGATTTCCTAATACAGTTTATGATGTATTAACACAAGCGGGGCAATTTTCAGGTTATTATCCTAATTGCTGTTATCCTACACAAGAATGTTATGATGCAGTAGATTATTATTTCTCTAATTGTAATAATTTTGGGTCAGAAAATAGTTGGTATGGTGATGGATATAACAACTATTTTTATTATCAATAATATAGAGGTGAATTAAATGACTAATTCAATTTATTATAAAGGACAACAATACGCTGGCGGTGGAGGTTCTACACCAGTTGAATAGGAATGTTAGTGGGAACGTTAGAGTGATGAGGGAGTAGAAAAAGGGATTAGTATTATATTAAAAGGAAGCTTAACACAAGATAAAAATACAGCTTTGGGCGAAAATTGTGTAGTAGAAGGAATTAAAAATAGTACTCATTCATCAATAAGTCATATTGAGGGTAGTGAAAATACAGTTGATAATAGTAGTAATGCTGTTCATGTGGAAGGTAATAGTAATCAAGTAAAAAATTCCAATTTTTCTTCTATAAAAGGTTCAAGTAATAATGTTACAAATTCATACAATTCAGAAACATCTGGTAATAATAATACTTTAGCAGAAGTAAATAATACTTATGTTAATGGTAATACAAATACTGTAGTTTATTCTAATAATAGTATTGTAAGCGGTTATAATAATAGAACACAAACTAACAATTCTTAGAATCAAAATAATAATATCATTTCAGGAAATACTAATTAGGCAAATGGTTTAACTACTAATAGTATTATTAGTGGTGAGTAGAACATTGCTACAACTACAAATTAGAGTATGGTAGTTGGTACAGTTAATCAATTGTCTAATACATCAGACAGTTTAGTTGGTGGATAGTATAATAAGGTTGAAGCTATTTAGTCAATTATATTTGGATAGAATTTAAATAGAAATAAAGACACTGCGGCACACATCACTGAAAGTGTAGTTGGTGGAGTTAGTAATGAAATAATATCTATAGGAAGCTCTATAGTGTCTGGTACTAAAAATAAAATTACCTCCAATAATAATGGAAATAATATTATAGCAGGTCAAGATACTAATATAACAGATTGTGTTAATTCTGTTATTTGTTCTACCGGTAGTTCAAATAAGCCCTCTATAATAAATAAAGCTTCAGGTTCAATTCTTAGTGGTACGTGTAATACTTTGGCAAATAGTACAACGGCATTTGGTAATATAGTATCAGGAATGAATAATTTAGCTAATGGTTGTGAATATTCAATAGTTAGCGGTCTTTAGAATACTGCTGTTAATTCTCAAAAAACGCTCGTATTAGGTGAGCAGAATACAGTTACAAATGCTTATGATTCAATTATTTTAGGGGAACACGTAGTAATTGTACCAAGTGGACAATTTAACCCGTGGGGAGTTATAGCTACAGGGCAATACAATGACCCAGCTACTTTACCAAGTAATGCAATATTTATAATTGGTAATGGAAATAATGATTCAACAAGAAAAAATTCGTTTGTAATAGACAGAGAGGGAAACATATACATGGACAATATGACTGAACCAATAAATCTCAAATCATTAGTTGAAAAAGTAAAAGATTTAGAAACAAGATTACAAGCTTTAGAGTCATAATAAAAAAGAGGAGATTTAATCTCCTCTTTTATTTATAAAGAATAATTTTTCTGTAGCCTTTTTTCTTACTTTATTAGTAGTTCTTAACATTTGTTGTTCCCAAACACACTTAAAATCATTGGGCATATGTTCTTCGCTAATAAAAATAGGATTTGTTTTAGATATTTTTCTACACCAATCATAAAAATAATTATAATCAAAATTTTTTTCTATCTAATATCCAGTAGTATTAGAATAAGGTGGGTCAATGTATATTAAAGAGTTGGTATTAAATTGCATTTTATCATAATCATTATTAACAAAAATAATCTTATTATAGCTTAGTGAATCATCTCTTTGCTTTTTATGATTGTTAAAACGTTCTTCATAATAATTCCTACCAGTCCCATTATATTCCCCAATAAAGCCGCCTGGGAAACCTCTGGTAGAAAAAGAGCAATACCATTCAACAACACCAATTAACCAAAGCGGCATAGAAGATTTTTGTTGCCATTCTTCAATTGGAAATTTTGATAATCTTTTATATTCTTCTTTAGCAATATTCCAATTTTCTTTTGTAATATAAAGGGGGAAATCATTATAATTTTCTTGCATTTTCTAATGTAATGCAATTAAAGTGGGAGATTTATCAACTGCAATAATTTTATCTACTTTTATATCACAAGAAATTGCAGCACTACCACAACATAAATCATAAAAAGTAGTAATATTATTTTTATCTATATAATTCTAAAGTATAGGAATTATATTTTTAACTATTTTACTTTTACTACCACTGTATACCATTCAACCACTCTCCTTTATTGTTATAATATAATTATAGCATAATATTAACAATAAGTCAAATAACTAATTTTATAACATTTATTATTATTACTTAAAGTTTTTATAAAAATAAAAGAGCGACACAAGGTCGCCCTTTTATTCATCTGTAGTTATTTCATCAGATAATTCTTTAATTTCGGTTTTAACTTCTTCAAGTTTTGCTTTTAAAATCTCAATTATAGACCCGATACTTTCATCTTCACTTTCTAATTCTTCACCTTTATTAGCGACATATTCACCTAATGAATAAGAAACTGCGCCAGATTTTATTATTACAGGTTTATTCTTTTCAGAAATATTTTCAATTAAAGTACGAAGAGTAGCAGCTTTTTTACTTAGTTTACAAATCTACCGCTCTATTGTAGTTTGCTTAACAGTATTATCTGAATTGCAATCACAATCATCAGGTTGAACAGGATAAGGAGGATAAGGATATAATGGGAATTTATGAGGAGGCGGAGGCGGAGGCATAACTACATATATCTTATCACCACTACTACAAGTACAGCTACCTGTTCCATCTGGCTAACTTACAGCAGGAATTGAAGTTGTTCCGCTACAAGTCGGAATACAATTTATATCACTATTATATATAAGGTCAGCAATAGGCATTTATTTCACCTCTTATAGTATTAGTAAGTTGTTTCCAACTCCTTATATAAAAGTGATAAATTAAATGTTTTCCTTTAATAACTTGTTAAAATTATTTTTTAACAATAAAATATTTGAAATTCTCAAAAATTTATGATATAATATATATAGAAAAGAAAAAATAGAAAATATCTTGGGGTATAATAAAATGGGAGTTTTTATAAATCTTTCAAACCACAGTTCTGATAAGTGGAGCAAGCCGCAGCTTGCGGCGGCGAGGACTTACGGGGAAATCGTTGATATAGCTTTCCCAACAGTGCCGCCCTTTGCAACGGGTGAATTGATAGACGCACTTGTGCAGGAATATCTTGACAGGCTCTCGGCGTTTGATATATCCGCCGTAATGGTGCAGGGAGAATTTGTGTTTACCTACAGGCTTGTGAACGCATTAAAAAGCAAAGGTATAAAAGTTCTTTCGGCGTGCAGTGAGCGCAAGACCGATGAACGCATTGACAGCGAGGGAAGAACACAGCGTGTAAGCATTTTTGAATTTGTACAGTTTCGTGAATATTGAGCATTAAAAAATAATTCATAAACCTAATGGTTTAATTGAAAGGAGAATAAAATATGAAAATATATATTGCCAATTTTTTATATGGTAATGTAAATCCAATTGTTACTACATATGGAGATATATTGCGTGTCGAAGCTCAAAATGAGCAAGAAGCGACAAGAAAGATATGTAATTACATAAAGCGGTTTTATAAAAAGGAGTCTAAAGGCTATCAGGCAATGGAGAATCCTGAAAAATATAATTTTTCAGTAACAGAATCAACTATATTTTATTTCTGAATGTCAATCATACAATAGAAAGGAGAATACTATGAATCAACTGTTTACACCTGAAGAAAGAAAAGTACAAAAAGATGTACTTTTTTGGGCAAGACGACTTGCATATGATTCAGTAGATAGTCACCCAGAATGGCGAGAACGATATATCGAGGCTAAAGCAAAACTGGTGGCAATAAGAGCTGAAAAGCAAAATAAAGTATGCAAGTAAATAATATTATAGGTAGTCATAAAATGTTATGTGATTAAGAAAGGAAAAGAAAATGGCTAAAAGAATAACTGATGAGCAGAAACTAAAAATAAATCAAATGTTTTATGACGGAATGGCTAAAGCTGCCATTGCAAGAGAGCTTGGAATTAGTTCAGCAAGTGTAACACGTTACATTGAAGATGGTTGGACACCACCAGAAATTCTATCTCAAAACATGGAGAAGAAAGTATCTGCAAAAATAATTGAGCCGAAAGGGAAGTTTGAATTTCTAAAAGCTCTTTCAATAGCTGATAATGTTGAGAAAGCTTTTTGTGACTTTTGCATATTGACAAAAGAAGAATGGGAACAAATGGCAGAACTTCAACAAGAATTGATTTAACAGAAAGGAAAAAGATATGAATATAGCTTTAATACGATTCTTTTCGCCGCAGCAGTTGGCAAGTAATGATAAATATTATTCTGTAGCTTTTACAGATGAAGGAGTTTTTGAAGGCGGACTAAGGAATTTTCGTTCATCTTATTATGTTTTGGGCGCAAGACTTTTGGGTCTAACTTATCCTGATTTTTTGGTATATTGCCTCCAAAATTTTAAAAGCGTTCGACTTTTTGGAAAGAAAGGCTACTGTTATGCAGCTTTTAAGGATATAAGTGAATGTCAAAAGCTTTGTAATATTCTTGAAAAGGAACTTAAAGAACTTTTGCAGGATTGTGATATGCTTTCATAAGGAGGAAAATATGAATTACATAGAAATTTTTTGTAGAATGTTATTCATAATGGATTTTTCTATTGATGTTCAAGATGATGGACGTTACTGTATTATAGACCATCAGGATGCATATTTGGGCGACCCACATTCCTATGACAACTATAATAATGATGATATTGAACGTATCATTGACAGACTCTCTCTTTATATAGAAGATTATTTCTTTGTTACTCTTGAAGAAGCTTCCGCAGAATATTTGGGTAATGACATTTTTTATGCAGATAATATTCCTTTTACAGCCAAAGAATGGGTGGACTTTTTAAATAAATATCCATATTTAAAAGAAACTTATAATATTGAATATGATATTTGTAACTTAATATCATTACCTAAAATTTTAAAATCAATTAAATTAAGTGACGTTGTAGCTTTTGAAAAAGATAAAATATTTAATTGATAAGGAGGGGAATATATGATTATTGCGGCAATAATTATTGGAGCTATTATAGATATTATAGTTTTATATTCTTGTTGTGTTGCTTCAAGTAAAGCCAATTTTATTGAAAATGCTTTTGATGATAATGATTAGAATAGTAAAGACGGCAACTGTTAAATATTTGATTTTCTGAAAAAATTATGATATAATATTATTATAAGGAAAAGAAAAGAGGATTTTATCATGAAGTATTCTAAAGAACGTGTAATGGAAATTGTAGAGCAAATGCTCGGCGACAATGCAAAGGGGATATACGTATGTGATGATGTAGTTAATAGAGATGAGAACGTAGATACAAGTATACTTTATTCTAATTGTTCTACAGTTCAAGAAATTATTCCAACAAATAGTATAGATGTTCAATGTGGATTAACAAAAATCGTGTTGATTCCAAATAATGAAAATTTTGTGATAAAAATACCTTATACTGATATTTATAGTCAAGATTCAAATAATTCTACTATATTTCAAACGTCTAAATTTCCATTAGATTATTGTGAAAAAGAGTTATGTAAATATCTTTCCGCACAAAGAAAAGTAGCATCACATTTGGCGGAAATACAATTTGTAGATTTCTATTATACTATTCCTATTTATGTACAACAAAAAATTCCTTATAATGCTTATCAATTTTATAAATGTACTAATGATTTATCGTTGAATGTTTATAATAAAAATATTTTTACTTATTTAGAATCTAAATTATTAGAAGATAATGTTTTTGGTTTTTCATCATATGCAAAAATGGCTTTCCTTAAAATATATGGAGTTATAGGAGCAATAGATATAATAGAGTCATTAGAAGAATATGCTGGTGATATTCACGCTGGTAATTATGGTTTTAATAGTGAAGGTAAGCCAATTGTTTTTGATTATGCAGGCTATGAGCCAAGTGAGGTTAGCTTATGTTTTTGAATAAAAAGAAAATTTTAGAAGATATGACTGCTATTTTTGGCGGCGAATCAAAAGAAGTCATAGTTAATATGGATTACTATGATTATCAAGACAATAAGATTACAGACTATGAAACTATTGTGAATAGTAAGTATGATGAGTCTATTATAATAGATAATTCCAACTATATTGTTAAGGCAGGCTCTACAAAAATTGTTTTTATTCCTAAATATAATTGTGACTATGTTATAAAAATTCCTATAAATGGTTATTATAAAGAGGATAGTGACGGTAAATTAAATTATTACCACTTTTCAGTTGATGTTGGTGATAATATTTTAGATAAAGAAACTCTTTTATCAGAATCTTTTCAAACAAAAGATAAATATTTTATTCCAAATGTTTTGGTAGGTAAAGTTGGTGAAATACCAATTTATGTACAGCAAAAAATTTCAAACTTATGTTCTTTTAGTGATGTAACTACAGAAAATCATTCAAGTTCTTATATTAAAAAGTTAAGGGAAAAGCTAAGTTTATATATACCAGCTTATTTTTCTAATCAATATATAATTGATATAGTTAGAAATTTTGGTTTATCATTTTTTATAAAATTGTGTCATGATTGTGATTTTGTTTCAGATTTATGTCCAGACAATTTTGGCTATGACTCAAATAATATTCCATGTTGTATTGACTATGGCGGCACTTGTTACTTTATAAAAGATATAGAGGCATTAGATATTTGAGAGAAAGGAAGTAAAAATATGAATAAAGAAGGTAATGCAATTTACATAATACCTCTTGATAATAGTAGTAAAGAAATAATGGGAAATGGTTCATGTCATTTTGAATCTGAACTTATAAAACTTCCTGAAAATTTTACAATGAACGGAGATTTATTATTTAGTTATTGTAAGATAATGATGCCGACTCACTTAAACGTAAAAGGACATTTAAGTTTTTATAATTGCAAGCTTTTAGCAATTCCAGATGAGCTAATAGTTGAGAAAGACATTACTATTCAAAATTGTAATTTTTCAGAATTAGCAAAAAACGTAAAGACAAAAGCAGATTTTCTTATAAATGATTCTACAATTAGTGTACCGCCTGATAGTGTTGAGGTTGCTGAGTCTTTTGTGTATTGTGGTACTGACAAGAATCTTTCTGTTAAATTGCCAAAAACATTAAAAACAAAACACTTACATTTAGACAATATTTCTATAGATGAATTGCCTAATAACTTAGTAGTTGAAGAAGATATAATAACAGAATGGGTAAAAATAAAAAATCTTAAAAATATTACAAAAGTTTATGGAAGTTTTATACTTAATAGAAGTGAAATAGGTAAGATGTCTAAAAATTTAGTTATTAGAAGAAATTTTAATTTAATAGGTTCATCAGTAGAAGAAATGCCACAGGATTTAAGAGTTGGTGGAGAATTTAAAATACATAATTCAAAGATAGAGAAAATACCAGACACTTTATTAGTTGGGGATTGTTGTAAAACTTATATAAAAGGAATTTTTGAATAATATAAAGGAGGAAAAAGTAATGGATTCATTTGATTTTTACAGGCAGAAGAATTTGATTGGGGAGTTATTCCTGATGATGTAACGGAGGAAGAAATTTGTGAAGAAATCTGAATATTCCTATAAACAACGATAGGAAAATAAAGAAAAAGATAGACAAAGAAGAAAAAATAAAAAAAATTACATTGAATATGCTAATAACAAAAAGAAAAAAGAATTTCGTAGATAGCGATAGAAAGACCATGAAGATTCTTTAAATTATGACTATGAAGATTTTATAACGTGAGGTAAGACGGAATGAGTAATGGTAGAAAATATTTCGGCATAGATGGCTTTGAGGAAATTAACAAGCAATTGGGATTAAAGAGGAAAGAAACCAATGAAAATGCCTATGACGAACAAAAAAGAAAAATTTAGAGGGCAAAGTTTGCTACGTGTCCAAAGTGTAAAGGTAAAATGATTTTTGTTCCTAACACAAATACTCTTATTTGTGATAATATAATAGAAAAAGAAAAGAAAAGAAAAACCGATAAAGGTTTTGAAACCTATAAGGTAAAAGAAAGATGTGGATATGTTAATATTGTTAAAGCTGAATATTTGGATTATTTAAATTACTTATTCAAAGGTGTACCAAATAATCAAGCTGTTATAGATAATATGGAGGTTGAATAATTATGAGTTATAGATGTGAATATTGTGCTAAGACTTTTGAGAATCAGAGAGATTATATAGAGCATTTGAAAGAGCATAAGAATAAAATAAATGCTTCTATTAGTGAGTTCTATAAGAACGAATCTAAATTGCACGAAAAAGAAAAGAGTGAAGCTAAAGACAAACTCTTTACTAAATATAATGCTCTTGTAAAAGACATTGAAATTTTTAATGAAAAATACAAAGATGAAAGTAAAATAAGCATTGGCGGTCTTAAATATGAAGATATAAGTAAAAAGGAATTTAATAAAAAGACAGATGAAATTTCTTTATTGAGTGATTTGTTTAGACGCATTGATAAAGACATTTGGTGATTTTTGAAAAGGAGAAAAATTATGAATAGAAAATTTAAGATGAGCTTTGTACATAGATATATCAGAAATAATGGTGCTGTGATTTGTTTCGTGACGCCTTTGATTACTGATAGTTTTACTTTTGAACATTTTGAATATTATGCCAACAAATATGGTGACGGTAAAATTCAAAGACTTTTTAAGGGTGTTGCCAAATTACAGCAAGGCGATGTTAGCAATATAGAGCTGGCAGAAAAGATAGCTCGACTTAAAGCAGAAAGACAGTGTATTAAGTATTATAAAAATGTAATTGCTGAAAATTTCCTAAGAATAATTAACTATACCTATGATACAGAAAAACACATGGAAGGAATGGAAAAGAGAATAAATGATTTAACAGAGCAGATTACTAATATTACGCAAGAATAAAGATAAGGGGAGAATAAAAATCTCCCCTTAGTTTTTAAGGCAGCAATAAAATATTTGAAATTTTCAAAAAATTATGATATAATAGTATTATAGAAAAGAGAAAATAAAAGTAAAAGTGAAGGCTAATACAAAGAAAAAATAACAAAAGTTCTTTTCTTAATAATTTTTTTAAAAATTATTTACAAAAAATCTATTGACTTTTCCAAAAATTTATGGTATAATATATATAGAGAAAAGGAAAAAATGATAAAAAAGAAAAGAGGTAGCTGTATGAATTATTACATTTTTACATTCTTTTTTGGTGATGAAGAGTGTCAGGTCTATTACAAGCAAAGAGAGGAAACACCTGACGTGAAAGTTCGGTGGGCTTTTGAAGAAGAAAGGGAATACTGGCGCGGACAGTGGAGTGACTGGGCTATGACGGGAATGGACGATTTTGGCAATCCCGCATGGAATAGCTTAGAAGAAGAATATGCTTTTAATAATGTTTGTGATGGGGAAATTACAGAATTAGATGAAGATGAGGCAAACGCATTGGGAGAAGTTGACTGGATAGTTATTTAAGGAGGAATTACAATGGGAATCCTATATGTTTTTTATAATGAAGATTCTGAACCAATACAATTTTCAATAGTTGAAAGGAAAAATTTTTTGGAAGTACTAAAAACAGAAACACCAACTTGGCAAGATATAGATGAATTTGGTTTTGATTTAGCTAAAAAATATTCCGCTGCATATTTTGAGCATAAAGAGTTTAATACAAAGGAAGAGTGTGATGCCCTTATTAAAAAGCTAACTTAATAAAAGAAAAGCAATAAAATATTTGCTTTTCTAAAAAATTTATGGTATAATATATATAGAGAAAAGGAAAATGATAAAATTAAAAAAGGAGATTTTATTATGATGAACATTAACTTTACAGAAAATTCGCAGATGAGCAACGCCAAGATTAAGACAGAAGCTAAAATCAAAGTTATGGAAGTTATAACAAAAGCCCTTATTGAGGCTTTTGGTGAAGAGAACTGTGCTTATGTTCGCACAGGTGCAACAAAGAATAAGACTAAGGAGTTCGCTGTTAAAATAGGCACAGTTGAAAAGGACGGCGAAACTTATGACCTCTGTGCAGTAGTAAACTCCTCAATAAAGGATTATCGAGAGCGCACGAGTGAGAGAGGAAAGGTTTATCCCGCATTTGATTTTGATGAAATGGTGGCAGAGTATAAAAACTATGAGGAATTGAAGGAAAAGGCAGTAGTGACTAAGAAGGAAAAGGTACAGAAAGCAAAGGCTAAGAGAGAAGCGGCGGAAAAGGTAAAATCAGAAGAAGTAATTGATAATAAGGAAATCATTTCCATAGATGATGAAGAATTAGATTCATTCTAATCTTTATATAAATAAAAAATTGAATAAAGAATTAAAATAAAAGTAATATCTTACTTAAAAGCTGTGAGCTTTGTCTAAAAGTAGCGGTTTGAATTGTTCCGCCGCAACAAAAACAATTATCATTCGTTTTTCAACAACATAAAACAAAAAATATAAAACCTTATCCATATTCTTTAGGAAGCCTATAGTATTTTTGTCCACATGAATATTGCGAAAATTCTATTGAGCTTCCTAACCAATCATGGCTTTTTAGAAAGGGGCTTTTTACATGGATAACAAAGTATTTCTTGATTTAACTAAGGTTGAGGAAAAAACTGCGGCGACAAATATCTGTAGAGCGCAAGTAATGAATGATATTATAGAGCTGTTGCAAACTAAATATGACGGTGTAAGACGCTGCGGCGCAACAAGTTTTACATTTCCAATAGCAATTGGCACAGTTGATGGTTTTACTGTCGATATAAATGCGATAGTTAGTGTAAAAATACCTAAACATTATGACACAATTTACAAAAATAGCTTAAGAGAAGATACGCCCGCTTATGATATAGTAAGAGAAGTATATGAATGGGAAACTGACCCTAAGACTGAAAAGAAATTAGAAAAAGAGGCAAAATGCTTGGAAATAGCAAAAGAATCACGAGTAGAATCACAAGGTTTTGAATATAATTTTGATGAAGTTGATTATTAAAAGAAAGGAGTTAAGCTGTAAAAAACTTTTAGAAAATAGCTTAACTCCTTTTTGTCTTAATTAGGAGGGTTAAATGGAAGTTTTTATCGTTTTTAACGGCAAAGATAATACAATAGAAAAAATTTTCACTACTAATCAAAAAGCTTATGCTTATATATCACTTGAATTAACACGACAAATAAAAGAAACAGACAAACTTCAAAGTCAAAAAATAATGCTGGCATTATGTGAGTTAAATGGAAGTTATAATGATTATAAGCAAGGACGAATTTTTGAAAAATGGAGTTTTGGCACTGATTGTGAAATAAACTATTCATACTATGTTAAAGAGTTTTATGTAAGTTAAGAAAGGTGAAATGAAAATGTTTAAGAGAATGAGTGATGAAGAAATAATGGCACAGTGTTCTGAATTAGGAATTAAATGTAAACTTTACGATGATAAAGCAATGCTTTCTACTCAAATGGGTGAATGGTATTTTAATAGAAACTCTAAAGAAAATATAAAACTATATCATAATAATTATTGTAGAGCAACGAATAGAGTATCAAATGCCAATAAATTTAATAACTGCTATCACAAACAGAAGAAAACATTTTCTACGCAGGCAGCGGTTATAAATTACATATATAAACATGATAGACTGGATAAGAAAATAAAAGAAAGCAAAATGGAAAGATTATTTAATAAGGTGGAACAAAGTAAAAAACGTTAAGTTAAAAAGTTAAAGTCATAGAAGTTAATATGAGTAAAGATTTGTAAATAGGAGAGATAATATAATGGAAAATTGCACTGCATCTTATAATGTTAAAGGAGTTATGTCTTTGTGTTCTTGTCAAGAAGCTGTTATAGAAGGTGATTTAAGATTAAAAGATTGCAATATACAAATGCCACATTCTTTACATATTAAGGGGAATTTGGCTCTTGAAAACTGTTATTGTACAGGCACACCTTACGAATTAACAGTAGATGGGAATATTAGTATTTTTGATTGTAAGTTTCAAAGTTTAGCTAAAAGCGTAATAGTAAAAAACAATATATTTTTATATAACTCATCAATTCTTGAAAATCCTTGCAATCTTATAGTTGGGGAAACATTAACATATAGCTATAATAAGGCGGTTTCTATTAAATTACCTGAACAAGCAAAAGTTAAACATCTTTATTTAGATAATGTTATTATAGATAAAATACCTGATAATCTAATAATTGAAAAAGACTTATACGTAATAAATTCAACAATAGAAAATCTTGATAATATAAAAAGAGTTAATGGGAATTTTACATTGAGTAATTGTAAAATAGATAAACTATCTGATAATTTGATTGTTACAAAGCTTTTAGACCTTACAAATTCATCAATAAAAGAGTTACCGCGAGGATTAAAAGTCGGTGGGGATTTATTGTTAAGAAGAACGAATGTAAAAGAATTACCAAATGATTTAATCACTGGCGGCAGTTTATATCTTCGAGAGTCCAAGGTTGAATCAATACCTAAAAATTTTATAATAGGTGGTAGCTTATATTATTGCACCTCTACAATAGAAGAATTACCAAATGATTTAATCACTGGCGACACAGTTAATTTGGAAATCTTAAAAGATTCGTGTGTAGATTATTCCGAAGAAAAAAGAATTTGTCTAAAAAATGGCGATATAATAAAAAATGGAAAATGGATTTACATAACAACTTTGACGGGAGGTATGCTAACTGGACATTTATATCCAATAAGAAAAATAAAACATACTAAAAATTATACACTTTATTATGGTGAAATAAAAGATAACATAATATCAAATGGTAAAGATTATGCAGTATGTGAAGATTGGCATGATGGTGTAATGGATTTATGTTATAAAAAACTTATGTTAAATAAGAAATATGATGATGTTTTTTCAATTGACCTTAATATAGATTCAGTAATAAGTTTTGAAGATGCTATACTTCTTTATAAAAAAATAACAAGAGCTTGCGATAATGGTATCAAAGATTTCATAAAACATATGGAAACAATAAAAAGTGAATATACTATAAGAGAAATTATTGAATTAACTAAAGGATATTTTGGTAATCAATACTTTACAGAATTTTTTCTAAACAGATGAGCTATTTGAAAGAATTGTAAATTATAAAAGGAGATAATAGAATGAAAATAAAAAATGATTGTGTTACACCATCTAATATTGGAAGATTTGTATTTTATGATTCTAAAAAAAATATTGTAAACGGCGATTTGCAACTCAATGATTGTGACATAGAATTGCCGTCTGACTTTTTACATATAAAAGGGAGTTTAAGACTTAGAAATTGTAATATTATTCAACCTACAAATAAACTGATTGTAGACAATTTTATCACTCTCGTAAATTGTAAAATTAAAAGCTTAGCTAAAAATATAACAGTAGAAAATGGCTTATATTTAGCCGATTCTATAATTGAAGAAAGTTCTTATAATCTTGAATGTAATCATGAATTATACTGTAATAATAACAATAAAGCTTTACCAATTATACTACCTGAAAATGCAAAAGTAAAAAGGCTTTGTTTAGAAAATGTTATTATAGATAATTTTCCCAACAATTTTATTGTTGAAGGAGCAATAAATATTAGAACCTCAACAATAAAAGGCTTTGACGTTATTAAGAAAGTAAATGACAATCTTACATTAAGAAATTGTAAGATAGATAAATTAGCAAATAATTTAACTGTTAAAGATAATTTAGACCTTAGTTACTCATCAATAAAAGAACTTCCTAAAGGATTAAAAGTTGGTAATGATTTAATATTGGATAGAACAGAAATAGAAACAGAAGAATTACCAAGTGATTTAGTAGTTAAAAATGATTTATATATTCACCACTTAAATGTTAAAGCAATTCCTAAAACTTTACAATAGGCAACAGTTTGTGCTTACTCCAATAAGAAAAATTAAACACGTTAAAAACTACACTCTTTACTATGGAGAAAACAAAAACAATATAATATCAGACGGCAAAAATTATACAATTTGCAAGGATTGGCATGATGGCATTTTAGATTTATTACTATGGAAAGAAAAGAACAATGACATAGTTCCTGACGATTTTAACATAGATTCAATAGTAAGTTTTGAAAAACAGTAATACTTTATAAAAAAAATAACACACGCTTGTAATGAAGGAGTTAAAAAATTCATAAAAAACATGGGAACAATAAAAAACGAGTACATTATAAAAGAAATTATCAATTTAACCGAAAAAGAATATGGCGGCGAAAAATTTAAAAACTTTTTCTTAAAAGAACACACCGCGGCGCAATAAAAGGAGGAATGAAAATGGACAGACGACTACACTCAATACTACAGCTACTAAATGAATAGTCCAAAAAGTTATCACAAGAAATAATAAATCAAAATCACATCAACCTGAACACGGAAAATCAAAGACAACTAATAGAATACCTAAACAATTTTCACCCAAATAAATTTGATTACTACCAAAACTTAAAACTATCTGGAATTAAAGACCCAATAAGCAATCAAAAATCAGGTTATGGTGAACGAGAGGATAGACAAGAAGTAAAAGCCCACCTAATAAGCGTAGTATCTAATAGAATTAGTAGTAGTTCAAGGTCTACAGAAGATAATAAGTTAATGGGCTACAACGAATTGTCTATTCCATTAAATCGAATTGACAGAAAATTTCATGACATAAAAAGCTATTCCTATACAACATCAGCCACTACAGAAAAACAACAACAAGAAACTATTAACAAAGAAATAGAAAATCTCTTTAGTAATCCAGAAGAATTAGAAAAATTAAATTAGTCCTATTGTAAAGAACTCTATGAATTAAGTTACTACAAAATAAAGCTAACTCCTGAAATTCAAAAGCTAACTTACCAAATATTATTAGTAGAGTATTTTTCTGAAAAGTTACTACCAGAAAGAACAAAGCTAACCTTGTATTTCTATGACGGGGTTTTTCAACCGTTCAAAACTTACAACAAGTAGGACGTGTTAAAAAAAGTTTAGCCCGATGAACTCTGTAAGCTAAACTACAACTGGATAGTATCACCATTAACGCCGCAAGAAATAAAAAAAGTGGACGCAAAACTTTAAACGAATCGAGAACTCCCAGCACTTGGAAAAAAAAGAACAAAGTCGTACTCATATAATATAAGGG